>QHZC01000516.1:0-1962 GCA_003224515.1 Acidobacteriota bacterium | reverse complement strand
TTTGTTGAGCGGTTGTCGCTCGGTGCAAGTTGGGTGTACTCGATTCAGTCCTTTAGGGCCTCCGGCCCGCGAAAACCTATGAAAATGACTCGGAGGTAAGATTGCGACGGTCCGGAGAGGCGAGATCGAACCTACAGTGGAGTAGTCGAGGCCGCGATTCAGTCTGATCCGGAGCGTGCGTGTTTGAGCGAATAATTGGGCGTCGTTGTCTTCCCCTGAGGGAAGCGGCGATAGCCCGTGACCCTGCTTAAGGTAACCGCAGCACGCTCTCCGCTCCCGGCCAGGAGAAAGCTGATGTCCTACAGAATAGCGGGAATCGATGTTCATAAAAAGATGCTGGCCGTAGTTGTGTCTGACGTGGAAGTCGAAAGCGAGTACCAGTTTGAGGGGCGGCTGTTTAGCAGCAACCCCGAACAACTGCGATCGCTGGCTGCATGGCTGCTCGAGAAAGAAGTCGAGGAAGTAGTCATGGAATCGACGGCGCAATACTGGAGACCCGTTTGGGAAGCACTGGAACAGTACTGGAAACCGCTACGCCAGAAGCGGGAAGGCGCAGGCCGGATGTCGGGAACGCTGCATCTGGCGCAGGCGCAATCGAACCGTGGGCCGCGAGGACGCAAGAGGGATTTCCGTGATGCCGAACGTTTGGTAAAGCGGCTGGTGGCCCAAGAATTGACGCTGAGCTTTGTGCCCGATGGCGAGCAGCGTCTATGGCGAACCGTAACGCACAAGAAATACCAGTTGAGGCGCGACCGTGTGCGACTGCACAACCAATTGGAGTCACTTCTGGAAGAGGCCCATATTAAGTTGTCCAGCTTGGTCTCGGATCTGCTGGGCGCCAGTGCCCGGCGTATGTTGAAGGCGCTGGCTGACGGAGAAACCAATCCCGCCGCTCTAGCCGCTTTGGCCGATCAGAAATTACGCGCCACGCCGGAACAATTGTGCGACGCGCTCGGCGCATGCACGGAGCTCAAGCCCGTGTACCGACGGCTCCTGAAGATGGCACTGGAGCAGTTGCAATTCCTCGAGCAGCAGATTGGTCAACTGGACCAAGAGCTAGCCACTCTGCTCCATCCGCACCAGGATGCGGTCGAGCGGTTAGCGGAGGTGCCGGGTTTGGGTGTCGATTCCGCGCAACAGATCATTGCCGAAGTCGGTCCCACGGCAGCAACCTTTCCTTCGGCCAAGCAGCTCTCCTCTTGGGTGGGCACCTGCCCCGGCGACGAACAGAGCGCAGGGGTAAACTACAGCCACCGATCTCCGAAGGGCAACCGCCACATGCGGCGCATTCTCAACCAAACCGCCAACGCTGCAGCGAAGACGAAAGGAAGCATCTTCGACATTGTCTATCGCCGCTCGGTCACGCGCCTGGGACATAATCAAGCCGTCGGGGCGATTGCCCATCGACAGTGTCGCCTGATCTGGCTAGTCCTGCACCAGGGAGTCCGTTACGAAGAACGAGGCCCAGCCGTCAACAAACAGTCGAAGCAAAGGCGCACTTGGAAGATGATCCGGCAACTTCGAAGCCTGGGCTATCGAATCCAGCCACCAAATCCCGACCAACCCAGTCAGGCACAAGAACAGTGATTTTCGACCCAGTAGGTGCTGCTACCTGATTATCGACCTCTGTTCCCCCCTTTCGAAGGGAACTGGTCCAGGCATTGGCGCAGTCACCTGATCTCGGCAGTTGAGCTCGGCTGTTTGGATACCATCTCTCTTCTTTCCCTCTTTCTTTGCTCCTTTTTCTTTCTTCCTGCTTTTCCCAGTTTTCCATAGAGAAATTTCGAGCCCGTATCGTCTAGGAACGACGATCGCCAACTTCGTCGACCCTTAGCATCCCCTGTTTTGTGGGGAGCTCTTCACTCTAGGCCGCGGCGCGCATCGCTTTGTCGCTATTGTGCAGTGGTTCGTACACCTCTCCACTCACCCACAACCGATGCAGCAGTACCGCTAGCTTTCTCG
>QHZC01000511.1:1453-2673 GCA_003224515.1 Acidobacteriota bacterium | reverse complement strand
CCAAATTCCTGACTTGGAGCGGCGCATCGCGCAGGAGGAAAATGCAATCAGCATGCTCCTCGGCAACTATCCGCAGGCCGTGCCACGCGGACGGCCGCTCGTGGAGCAGCCGCTTCCTCCCGAAGTGCCGCCGGGCCTGCCTTCATCGTTGATCGAGCGCCGGCCTGATATTCGCGAGGCCGAACAAACCCTGGTTGCCGCGAACGCCGAGATCGGAGTCGCCAAGGCGCAGTTCTTTCCGCAAATCGCACTGACGGGCTCAGGCGGCGGCTCCTTCGGACGGAGCAGCGCTTTCTCGAGCCTGATGGGCTCGCAGATTGGAATCTGGTCTTACGGCGCCCAAGTGAGCCAGCCCATCTTCACGGGGGGAGCGCTGCGAGGAAATCTGCGCGTAGCCCAGTCGCAGCATCAACAGGCTCTAATAGCGTACCGACAAACCATTCAACGGGCGTTTGGGGATGTGTCCGACGCGCTGATCGGCTACCAGAAATTCCATCAGGTGCGGGTCCGCCAGGAGGATACCGTCAAGGACTTGCAGGAATCCGTTCGCCTGTCCGACATGCGCTACAAGGGAGGTACGACAACTTATCTTGAGGTGCTGGACGGCCAACGGTCGCTGTTTTCCGCTGAACTCACGCTCGCGGAGGCGCGCGGCATCGAGTACCAGAGTCTCGTGCAGCTTTACAGGGTGCTCGGCGGGGGCTGGCAGCAACAACCGTAGAATTGACGAGCCGAATTACTTGAAAGCCGGCGGCCGTTGCAATTCGCCAAATGAGTTGGCGCGCTCTACACGTCACTTGAGGCGACGAGCGCCGCCAAGGAAGTCGCGAGAGGTTTAAGACAGCGCGGAGTTGATCCCGACCAATTCCCGGAAGGCGCGTGGTGGGTTTACGAATTCGAAGTGAAATCGGAAGCCGTTCTCGATCTCACCGACGCGGATGTTCTTCAGAAAAGTGGGATCGCAGAGGGTTCTCTGACCGGCAACGACGTGAATGCAACGAGGCAGATTGCTGCCGAAGCGAGAGAACGGGGCTACGAGGCTTTGCTAGTTCCGTCCGCCGCCGCTCCCGGGTCCAAAAATTTGGTCCTCTTCCTTGACAGAATGTCGGCACGGCCGAATGTGCTCAGTTCCAGGACGGTCACGCTGAGCGGACGAACTACCTAAACAGCAACGCTTCGCTCTCTGACGATGGAAATTGGATGAGCGAGGCGGAGACAAT
>QHZC01000511.1:0-1411 GCA_003224515.1 Acidobacteriota bacterium | reverse complement strand
GGAGGGATACGAAGAATTCTCATCTGGCTGAGAAGTTGTGGACCAACTGTGGACCAACTGAGGTCAGGATTTTTGGGCGACGGTGCATGTAAGTGCGACACCCGCAAGGCCTTAGATTTTTCGACACTCCAGTTCGGGACCAGGAGGTCGATGGTTCAAATCCATTCGCCCCGACCATTTCTTAGAACCAACAATTTACCATACACACATATAGTCGATCGCCGCCTGGTCTCGGGCCAGGAGGTCCGCGGTCAGGAACGCGAGCAAGTCGGCGTTGAGTGCACATCCCGTGTGGCGCCCCAGGATAGATCTTCAGCTTGTCAGGTCCGCGCCAACACCAGCGAGACGCAATCAAACGCGATTGTCAGCGGCGACGGTTGGAGGGAAAGATGTAAGGAGAATCGGAACGAGACTCTATTTCTCTTTTCATTTCTGCAAACGCGAAATGCCAAATCCCACGCTCGCCAACTGCAAGTGGTATGCCTTGTCGGAACTGCCATGCCGGAAACACAGCTCTGCTCGTTCGGTTTGCATCGTTCGCTCCTTCGTGATTTCGGGTCTTGCCCTTCGTGCAACGTGGAGCGGTGCATGAAAGGCAAATGCCCTTCATGGCCGGGGGGGGGAGGAGGACCTTGTCCGTCCGCTGTCAAGGGCGCCGGGGTGTGGCGTTCATCGGAGGGGAGCGAAGACCCTTGACAGAAGAAGCGGACGGATCAGGCGCAGGGTTGGCCAGGAAGGGTTTGCGAAACAGTGAGACAACGTATATAGAAAAACGGGAGCGGTAATACCTCTGTTTCCGCTCCTTCGAAATCGCGGGATAATGCGGAAAGCGCTTTTCCAGTTTTCGAGCGGATCGGCACAAAGAGGTGGGGATGAGAATACGGAAGGGAGAAAATACGGCGGGCTTGGACAGTCTGAAGCTTCGCGAGTATCTGCGAAAGCACGGGGACCGGCACATCGGCACTGATTCACTCGCGGAAACATTTGTCTTATCGCGTCGGAAAGCGGAAGGGCTGATTGAGGAATTGGTGAATCTGGAATTGATCCGCCGTTCGGATGCGCAACTGAACAAAGCGAAGGTCTGCTACGAGACCACGATTCAGGGGAATGCTTTCGGAATGGCAAATGCGGGCAAACCGGTGTCGCGTGAATCGGCGGAAAAGGTTTTGCGAGAGTTTCTGAACCGGGTTAGAACAGTGAACGAAAGGGACGATCTGGCGTACCGAATCGGGTCAGTGATTGTCTTTGGCAGTTATTTAAGCAGCGCGATTCAACTGAACGACCTGGATCTCAGCGCGGAACTTATTGGCAAATGGACAGACGATGCTTCTTATCACGCAGCGTGCAAAGGGAGCATGGAGCGTGCTCATGCGAGCCGACGGCAATTCCGCAACGTAGTGGACGAGATTTC
>QHZC01000510.1:2459-3291 GCA_003224515.1 Acidobacteriota bacterium | reverse complement strand
AAAGGTGAATTACTACTCGGAAGGCGAGACAATTCGCGGCGAGTGGCACGGGAAGCTCGCTGACCAGTGGGGCCTCCGCGGTGAGGTCGAGGAGAAGCAGTTCTCACGTCTCGCAAACGGTCAGGATCCGATCACTGGCGAGCAACTCGTGCGGCACAGGCCTGCGCTGGAATACGTGAGCGCCCGCGGTATCAAAATCAGGACGATGAAGCACCGCGCTGGCTGGGATGCTACGTTCTCGGCCCCAAAGAGCGTATCTCTAACCGCACTGGTGGGAGGAGACGATAAAGTACGCCAGGCGCATCGTGAGAGCGTTCGTGTGGCTTTGGGCGTACTCGAGAACTATGTTCAGGCTCGTCTAGGGGCGAATTATCCAGCAGAGACCACGGGCAAATGGCTTACAGCCATCTTTCAGCACGACAGTGCGCGGCCGGTCGATGATTACGCGGCACCGCAACTGCATACTCACGTTGTGTTCTTTAATCTGACCGAGACGGAGAAGGGCGAAACGCGCTCCTTGCAGCCGCTCGAGCTATACCGCTCCCAGCAGTATGGGACTGCGATCTATCGGTCGGAGTTGGCGCTGCGTTTGAGGGAGTTGGGCTACGAGATTGAACACGGAAAGAGCTTTCAGCCGGAAATCAAAGGGTACACGCGCGAGTATCTCGAGGCCTCGAGTCCGCGACGTCAGCAGATCAAAGAGCATCTTGAACAGTACGGCTTTAGCGGTCGAGCTGCGGACCAGATCGCGTGGCAGAGGACTCGGAACGCTAAACTTCCCTCGATCAGGCGTGAAGAAATGCAGCAGAAGCACCGGGATATGGCCGTACAG
>QHZC01000510.1:0-2332 GCA_003224515.1 Acidobacteriota bacterium | reverse complement strand
CTCCATGGGTCAGGCTAGTTTCGCGGAAGTTCGCGAGCGATTTGAAAGGCGGGTCGAGTCCGGCAGCTTAATCGAATTGGACAGCAAGAGTCCGGGACGAGCGTTCACTACGGATGAGATGATCGCTTACGAGCGGGACACAAGCGTGAGGATGCGTGCCGGCAAAAACCAACACGAAATGCTGGTTGTTCCCGAGACGCGTCGCGAAATGGAAGAAAAGTACACACACCTTACCAGCAGCCAGCGGGCAGCACTGGAGCGAATCTTGTCGACCCACGACACGATTACGGGGCTGCAAGGTGTCGCGGGCGCAGGGAGGACTACTTCTCTAGCTGCCATCCGCGAAGCCGCTGAGCACGAGGGCTACGAAGTCAAGGGCCTCGCGCCGACATCGCGTACGGCGCGTAAACTCGCTGAATCGGGCATCGAGTCGGGCACCTTGCGGCGATATCTCAACGCTGGGGAGCAGCCCGACCGGGGGCAGAAAAAGAGGCTTTACGTCCTGGACGAATCGAGCCTGGCGGCCGCGAAACAGATCAACGAGTTCCTGCATCGGTTGCGGGACGAGGATCGTGTCCTAATTGTAGGCGACACTCGGCATAATGAAACCGTGGAAGCGGGCAGGCCGTACCAGCAGCTACAAGAAGCGGGAATGCAAACCACACTTCTAGATGAGATCGTACGACAGAAGGATCCGACGCTCAGAGAAGCCGCGGAACAGATTGCCCGTGGCGATATATTGCCAGCGGTAGAAAATCTCGACCGTCAGGGCCGCGTGCATGAAATAGTCGATCCGACGGAGCGGCTAACAGAAATCGCCCGTGAGTACGTGCGGGAGCCGAAAGCTACGCTGGCCATCTCGCCCGACAATGAATCGCGCCGTAAGCTGAATGCGCTGATCCATCGCGAAATGCGACAGCGTGGGGAGGTTAGCAACGAAGAGCACAAACTGCGCGTGCTCGACTTACGGCAGGAGATGACGGATGCGAATCGGCTCTGGGCAGCGCAATACGAATTGGGTGACGTGGTGCGCTACTCACGAGGGAGCAAAGTGCTGGGTATCGATCCTGGCGAATATGCCCGTGTGGAGAGTCTGGACACGAAGGGCAATCGCATCACGATCGAACGCGAGAATGGCGAATACCAGACCTACGATCCACGCCGACTCTCTGGTGTAGCGGTGTATCAGGAAGTGGAATGCTCGTTCTCTGAAGGCGACCGCGTGCAGTTCACGGCTCCGTCGAAGGATTTGCCGGTTGCCAACGGTGAGCTGGGTACTATCGAGAAAATCAACGACGCCGGCGACGTCCAAATCTGTATGGACTCAGGCCGCCAGGTTGCGTTCAATGTTCGTGAGCATATCCACCTTGATTACGGCTACGCCGTGACCAGCCACGGCAGCCAGGGGCAAACCGCCGAGCGTGTGCTGATCCATGTGGACAGTGACATCGGCGAGCAGCTGGTGAACAGCCGCTTTGCTTACGTCTCGATCCCGCAACACGACGTCCAAATCTATACTAATGACAGAAGCAAACTTACGCGCGATCTTAGCCGCGAGTTGTCAAGGGGCACAGCAACCGAGAGCCAGGAGCAACAGCCTGCCGCGCCGAAAGTCAAGACGACTTCCGCGCGTCATAAAGTGCACGAACAAGAGCAAGATCACGCTCACGGCATCGGGTTTGGAATGGCGCATTAGTTCCTTTGTCCAGCCCGATTCCCATGGCTCGGATCCAAACAGCACGATATGTAGAGACTGACCCGGCGCGAAGAATTTGTTGACCGCGCAAGGGCTGCAGAAACGTCCGGCCGAATTCTTGCCACACAGCTGGATCCGATTCCCGTATTGGCATGGGCCTGAGACGAATTCCCGAATTCCTGCCCCCGCGACATACCAAGGCCTCTCGTTCTTCAGAGATCATTTTGGGCGAATCCCGAACGCCGGATACATATCGGATGGATGCCCGTTCTTGATGACCGTATCGACATGGCGAATGTTGCGGATGTCGTTTGTCGGATCTCCGTTCACGAGGATCATGTCAGCATACTTACCTGGCGCAATTGAACCAAAGTCGTGATCTTGGTGCATTACTCTTGCGGCTTCGATCGTGGCAATACGAAGAACATCGGATGCCGGGATTCCGGCTTCGTTGTAGATTTCCAATTCCCGGTCAAATGCATCCGCTTTCGGCGTCGGTCCCGGCGACGATTTGCACGCCACTGTCATACAGTTTCTTTAGCATGCGGAGCATGTTGGCATAGGAGGCACGGAATTGCTTATAGGTCGCAGAATCAGTCACGCCCAGGGCGCCCTGGCCCGATTTCGAGCTTCGCT
>QHZC01000513.1 GCA_003224515.1 Acidobacteriota bacterium | reverse complement strand
TTGATGACAATAATCAAGAACGAGGAGGAACAAATTCGGCAGGGTGGCGGCGCAAAGGCCATCGAATCGCAGCACAACAAAGGCCGGCTTACGGCCCGTGAGCGCATCGCCAGGTTGATCGATCCGGGTTCGCACTTTTTTGAATTGGGAATCTACGCGGCGTTCGAAATGTACGAGGAATGGGGCGGCGCACCGTGCGCCGGAACGATTACCGGATTGGCGAAAGTGTGCGGGCGCACTTCCATGCTCATTGCGAATGATGCGACCGTGAAAGCAGGCGCATTTTTCCCGATGACCGCAAAGAAAGTGATTCGCGCGCAAAACATCGCCATCGAAAACAGAATTCCCACCATCTATCTGGTGGATTCCGCGGGAGTTTTTTTGCCCCTCCAGGAAGATGTTTTTCCGGATATCGATGATTTTGGGCGCGTCTTCCGGAACAATGCGGTGATGAGCGCGATGGGGATTCCGCAGATCACTGCGATCATGGGCATGTGCGTCGCGGGCGGCGCGTACCTCCCGGTGATGTGCGATCACATTTTGATGACCGAAGGCTCGGGATTGTTTTTGGCGGGACCCGCCCTGGTCCAAGCCGCGATCGGCCAGAAAACTTCTGCCGAAGATCTGGGCGGAGCGAAAATGCACGCGCAAATCAGCGGCACCGTGGATTTCCGCGAGCCCGACGATGATGCATGCATCAAGGTGATTCGCGTTCTGGTCGACAAAATGGGAGCGCCGAACCCTTCGCCCTTCAGCCACGTGAAATCGCGCGACCCGCTCTATTCAGGTGACGACATCTACGGAATATTTTCAGGCGATCCCGGAAAGCAGTATGACATGCGCGAAATTATTGCGCGCCTCGTGGACGCGAGCGAATTCGAGGAATATCGCGAGGAGTATGGCGAGACTCTTCTTTGCGGTTACGCGCGAATTGGTGGTTGGGCCGTCGGAATTGTCGCCAACCAGAAAAAGCATGTGCAGACGCTCGCGCGCGGTTCAGACCAGAAGCGCATCGAATTTGGCGGCGTAATATACACCGAGTCCGCCGAAAAAGCCGCGCGCTTCATTCTCGATTGCAACCAGAACCGCATTCCGATTATTTTTCTGCACGACGTAAACGGTTTCATGGTCGGCAAAGACGCGGAGTGGAGCGGCATTATTCGCGCCGGCGCAAAAATGGTGAACGCCGTGGCGAACAGCGTGGTCCCCAAGATCACGGTGATTTGCGGCGGCAGCTTCGGCGCGGGAAATTACGCCATGTGCGGGAAAGCCTACGACCCGCGCTTCATGTTCGCGTGGCCTACGGCCCGCTTCGCGGTGATGAGCGGCGACGCCGCGGCCAGCACCCTAGCCGAAATAAAACTGAAACAGCTCGAGCGCGAAGGCAAAAAAGTCGACGAGAAACTAAAGAAAGAATTGCACGAATCCGTGCGCGCCACTTACGAACGCCAAACCGATCCGCGTTACGCCGCCGCACGCCTTTGGGTCGACGCGCTGATCGATCCCGCCCACACCCGCGACGCAATCATTTGGGCCCTCGAAGCCGCTTCGCTAAATCCGCACGTTCCGGAACTCAAGACCGGGGTCTTGCAAACCTAATGGGCAAACGCGGAATCATTTCGCTTCCACTGCGCTGTGGCTGGCGGGTTTTCGCAATTTGTAGCAACCACCAAATAATGCAACTCCGCGCCACGAATCCAAATGCTCCTCGAGGGTACACTCCCAACGTATTACGCAGTCGCTTCCTGCGTCTTACTGATCCCGATCGCCGTCGGCCCAGGTATGGTGATTGATGATTTTGGGCGATGGAAAAGCAAGAGAACTGATGAGCAAAAACGTTAAGCTGATCGAGTGCCCGAGGGATGCGTGGCAGGGGTTGCCCGATTTTATTCCGACCGAATACAAGGCGGAATATTTGATGGCGCTTGCGCTTGCGGGATTCAAGCACATTGATGCCGTAAGTTTTGTTTCCCCGAAGCATGTGAAGCAGATGGCGGATAGCGAAGAGGTGATGGCCAAGCTGAACGCTTCCCTTCCCGCCGGTGTCGAGTTGCCGGAAATTATTGGAATTGTCGTGAACGAAAAAGGAATGAAGCGGGCGCTGGCTACGCCGGGCGTGACGACGATTGGATATCCGTATTCGATTTCGGCATATTTTCGGCGAGCAAATGCCAACATGACGCGAGACGAATCGCGCCTGCTCGTAGAACAATTGAAGAAAGAAACTGCGACGACAAATCGCGGCCTGGTGATTTATATTTCGATGGCGTTCGGAAATCCTTACGACGAACCGTGGGGGCCGGAGATCGTGGCAGACACTTTGGAGTGGTTGAAGGATATTCGCGTGCGAACGGTTTCTCTGGCGGATACGGTGGGCAGCGCGCCGCCGCAGCTCGTCGGAGATCTGTACCGCGGCGTGAAGGATCACGTCGCGGGGATCGAGCTCGGAGTTCACTTGCACAGCCGCCCGGAACATGCGGAAGAAAAGATCCTCGCGGCCTACGAAGCGGGATGCCGCCGGTTCGACGGCGCGTTGACGGGACTTGGCGGTTGCCCTTTTGCGGGAGACAATCTGGTGGGCAACATCGCAACAGAAGATGTGCTCGTGGCGTTGCGGAAGGCGGGTGCTGATCCCGGAATCGAATCGTCACGGCTGACAAAGGCGCTCGAAATGACGAACGAGATTCGCGCGAAGTACGCGCACGCACCGATCGTGAATTGAGGAGGTGTTTCTCGATATGTATTCCACACTTCTTCTCGAAATAAGCGGAAATCTCGCCACCATCACGCTCAACCGGCCGGAAAAGCGCAACGCCATTTCCACGCAAATGATGGCGGAACTGCAGACGGCATTCGACGAGATCGAAAGAAGCCACGCGCGTGTAGCGATTCTGACCGGAGCGGGCAAAGCATTTTGTGCGGGCATGGATTTAGACATGCTTGTGGCGATTGCGAAACAATCTCCCGCGGAAAATCAGGAAGACTCGCGGCGGATTGCCAAACTGTTCCGCAGGATCTGGAGTTTTCCCAGGCCGCTCATAGGGGCGGTAAACGGGGCGGCTTACGCCGGAGGCTGCGGAATCGCGACGCTATGCGACTTCACGCTGGCGGTACCGGAAGCAAAATTCGGTTACACCGAAGTGAAGATCGGTTTCCTCCCGGCAATTGTTTCCGTGTTTCTGACAAGGCAGATCGGGGAAAAGCGCTGCCGAGATTTATTGCTTACGGGTCGCATCATCGAAGCGGCCGAAGCGAAGGAATTCGGCCTGGTGTCGGAGGTGGTTCCGGGCGACCGCTTGATGAAGCGCGCGCAGGAGCTTGCGGACCTGCTGATCGCAGCAAGCCCCAGCAGCTTGACTCGTTCCAAACGGCTTCTCGTATCCTCGGCGGCTGCAGGCGTGGATCACGATTTGGAACGCGCCATCCTGGAGAATGCGCGCATTCGTTGTACGCCCGATTTCCAAGAGGGGCTCGCATCGTTTTTGGAGAAACGGAAGCCGGTCTGGCAGGGTGAAAAACAGTGACCAGTTTTCAGTTCTTAGTTTTTAGTTGTCGGTTGTTAGTTGCTGGTTGTTGGTTCTAAGCTGTAGTTTTTTTGTATTCCTATTTCACGTCATTGAAATAAGCGTCGGCGCGCGATTCAATGCCGCGGCCGGCGCGCCAATCGGCTCGATTGCGAGAAATCGGGAGACTCGATGATTGAATATCACGATGCGATGGTGCGCGTGCGCTACGCGGAGACGGATCAGATGGGCGTGGTTTATCACGCGAATTATCTAATCTGGTTCGAGGTCGGACGCGTTGAGTTGATTCGCGCGCTGGGAATCGAATACAAGCGCATGGAAATTGAAGACGATTGCCACATCGTAGTTGCCGACGCCCACTGCCGCTATCATCATGCGGCGCGGTATGACGAAGTTTTGCGCATCCGGACGCACATCGCGGAGTCGCGGAACCGAGTCGTCAAGTTTTCCTACGAGGTCATTCGCGACGCGGACGGAAAGGTTCTGGCGAACGGAGAAACGACACACATGATTTGCGGGAGCAGCGGTCGCCCGAAATTGCTGCCCAAGAAGTATGAAACTGTATTTAATGCCATCGTTGTGCCGCAACCGGATCGGAGCGGCGCATGAGCGTCGCCCTTAGCGGGAACGGTCTGACCTTTCTGCAACTCTACGATGTTGCCCTGCACAGCGAACAAGTCCAGCTGACGGCTTCGACAATCGAGCGGATGAATGCTTCGCGCGCGGTGGTTGATCGCCTGGTGGCGTCGGGGGCAGCGGCGTACGGAATCAATACGGGCTTCGGGAAACTTGCGTCGGTGCGCATTTCGACGGAGCAGGTGCGGCAGCTGCAGGTGAATCTGGTGCGTTCCCACGCTTGCGGTGTCGGCGCACCGCTGAGCGAAGCGGAGACGCGCGCGATGATGCTACTGCGCGCCAACGCGCTGGCGAAGGGATTGAGCGGGGTGCGGCCGCGGGTGGTCGAGACACTTTGCCTGATGCTCAATGCCAGGGTCCATCCGGTGATTCCTTCGCAGGGTTCAGTAGGCGCTTCGGGCGACCTTGCGCCACTGGCGCATTTGGCGCAGGTGGTAATCGGCGAGGGCCGCGCGACGTTTGCTGGCGATGTTTTGCCGGGCGGCGAAGCCATGAAGCGCGCCGGGATTGTACCGGTGGCCCTTGAAGCAAAAGAAGGACTATCGCTTCTGAATGGGACACAGGGCATGCTCGCGCTGCTGAGTTTGGCCCTTTATCAAGCAGACGTACTCGTGGACACCGCGGATGTGGCCGCTTCCCTTTCGCTGGATGCGTTGCGCGGAAGTCCCGGCGCGTTTGACGCGCGGATCATGCACGCACGAGCCTATGCTGGCGCGGCGATGACGGCGCGGAATCTTGCACACTTGAATGATGGCAGCCAAATTCGCGAGTCGCATCGCGCCGCTGAAAGAGACGCGCGGGTGCAGGATGCGTATAGCCTGCGTTGCACCCCACAGGTGCACGGGGCGGTGCGCGACTCGCTGGCACAGGCCAGAGAGATGGCGGCGGTAGAGTTGAACAGCGCGACGGATAATCCGCTCGTTTTTGTGCGCGACACGAACAGCGGCGACATTATCAGCGGGGGAAATTTTCATGGCCAGCCGCTGGCGATGGCCGCTGACCAGGTGGCGATTGGGATTGCGACGCTCGGCGGGATTGTCGAGCGACGAATCGAGCAGATGACGAATCCGCTGACCAGCATGTTGCCCGCGTTCCTGACACCGGAGCCTGGGCTGAATTCGGGGTTCATGATCGTGCAGGTGACGGCGGCCGCGCTGACCAGCGAGAACAAGGCCTTGGCTACACCGCATTCCATCGATTCCATTTCCACGAGTGGAAATCAGGAAGACTACGTCTCGATGGGAATGAGCGGGGCGCGGCGGCTGGAGCGCATGCTGCAGAATCTGCGGCACACGATCGCGATTGAATTACTCTGCGCCTGCCAGGGGATCGACTTGCTGGCGCCGCTCGAGACCGGGACGCTCGCCAAGAAGGCGTATTCTTCAGTTCGTGCTAAGTCTCCCAGACTCGTTGAGGACAGGGCGCTAGCTGCGGACATTGATGCAGTGTCGACTCTGGCCGCCGATGGCGTTTTCTCGTCGCTGCTTCGATAGTCCTGCCTTATAGAATTTTCATTTCATAAGCGATTGAGTTTAAAAGGTGTATTTCTTGTTGTTTCCGAATAGAAATGGCAGCCCCAAAAAAGAAAAGCGGGAGCAAAGCTCTCGCATTCAAATGCGGTGCTCTACAAGTCTAACCATAGCCAAAGGGATATAACAAAGGGTCAAGAAAAGTTTCCAGACTTTGCCGGCGTGTGCTGTGGCAGGGCGGATTGAATGGCAGTTTGGAGGAAGTCCTGCCAACTGCTGAGTTTGGGCGCTTCGGGATCTTTGATGCTGAGGCTCATGAATCTACCGGGAATCTAGCGAACTAGAATTTGCCTCTACCTGTCTAGCGCGAGCTTCCGATGCGTGGTCTCCCACCCTGCGCTCTTCGATGGACGCCAAATCGTCAGGGCGTTCGGGTACGCCCGGTCTGAAGGCTGGGCCCGGTGGGTTCATTTCATAGCAAGACGTGGACAATTCAAAAACTCATCGAGGCTGTCGGCGACGGTTTCTCCGTGGGAGCCGCCGCCATCATAATCAAGGAAGACGACGGGGGAATCTTTTGCCCTCTGGTCAGAGGCGGCAATCCAGTACCAGCATCCGTGCCCCGTGGTTGCAAAGCAAAACCCGGGACCTAACTCCTCCTCATAGGGCAGCTCGTTGAGGGCCTCGGTGTCCAGAGGCTCGAAACAATAAACGGGCCAACGTTCGGGCCACCAGCGTTTCTTGCCGGGCTTCTCCAGCTGGAAGCCGGCTGATTGAACGGCGGATTTGTCCTGGTACAACTGCAGAAGTCTTTCCGGGAGCAACTTGCCCAATTCGCGTTCGACGGCGTCGGGTTGCGGATTCAGCAAGCGGCGCAGGTACGATTCGTATGCGGCCTTGAGCTGATCGGGGGTAGGTCGGGAACGGAATCTTGCCAGAGCCCGACGAATCCCGGTTGCGATGACGAGCAGCGCGGCCGCGACGACGAGAGGGCCGAACACCAAGAGGAGAAGCTTGTCCACGACCTGATGATACTGCAGGGGTGAGCGCAAAGATTAATTGGCGTGGGCGAGCAGATCAATGCGTCAGGGTAGTGGCGTTGGCAGCGCCTGAAGGCCAAGCTAGGCCTTATTGATGTCACTGGCCTCGAGGATGGGTTTCGGAAAGCCGTTTTGCGCGACGCGGATCATGGCGCGACCGACATGTTCGGTGGTGCAGACGTAGTGCGGGAAAAGTAGTTTTAGCAGCGGGAATACAGGTTTGGCGAGTACGTAGAGAATGCGATAGCTTGCGCTCCTTGACTGAATGCCATGCAACGGCTGGATCCCGGCGGGGCGGAGCATGTAGGCCGCTTTGAAAGGTAAAAGCAGAAGCGCGTTTTCGGTTTTGCCTTTGATGACATGGTGCGGCCTTTTTCGGTGCTGTCGGTCCATGCGCCAGAGACATAGATAAATGTCATGTCCGGATTGAGGCAGGCAAGTGTCTGGGCCGCGGCCATGGTCGCGTCATACGTCACGCGGGTATAGCTCTCCTCGGACATGCCCGCGGAAGAGACGCCAAGGCAGAAAAAGCAAGCGTCGTAACCGACGAGCTGAGATTCGAAGGCGGAGTGGTCGAAAAAGTCCTTGCGGACGAGCTCGATGAGCTTTGCGTGCTGCTGGCCGGTGGGGCAGCGAACGATGGATAAAACGTGTTGGACGCTTGGGTCAAGGAGACATTCCGTAGAACGCCTTGACCGACCATGCCGGTGGCTTCGAAAAGTATGACCTTCACGTGGCGACCTCCGTCTCACGCGTATGGGCAGTGTGGGGCATTCATTGACGATGCTGCATCGAAGATCCGCATTCGTTGAACCGAGATGCGCCGGCGCGGCGCATATCAGGCGAGGCTTTCGATGAAGAAGGTGAGCATGCGGTAGCCGGCGATGTAGCTGAAGGGGAACAGTTCGAGCGAATAGTGGCCGCAGGGGAGTTCGAGGGTGCGGGTATCGGCACCGTGGCGGCGGAGGGAATCGAGCATCTGGCGAGTGAGCTCGGGGAGCATGGTGGGGTCGTACTTGCCGTAAACCATGAACATATTGCGGCCGGCACTCATGCCGCGTTCGACGTAGGGCATGGGACTGATGGGGGCCCAGTACTCGCGGAGCTCGTTGACGGAGACGTGGTGACGAAGACCTTCCCAGACGTGATTGGTGGTCATGCCCTGGCTGATGACGTCGGCGAAGTAGGTGGAGACGTGGAAGAAGCCGCCGGCGCGAACGCGTTCATCGTGAACGAGAGTGATGTAACCGACCGAAGAGCCGATGCTGGTGCCGAGGATGCCGATCTTCCTGTGACCCTGCTGTTCGAGCCAGTGGAGGCAACGGCGGGCGTCCTGGACGGCTTGGCGGTTGGCCTGGAGGGTGAGACCGATGTTAGGGCCGCAGATCTGGTCGGCGCGTTCGTGGCCCTTGGCCATGCGGCGGTCGTGATAGGGCATGCTCATCTTGAGGACGGTGATGCCCAGGCGTTGAATCCAATGGCAGAGACCGTTCTGGCCGTGCCATTTGGCGTTCCAGTTGGGGAGCAGGAGGACGGCGGGGCCGGGGCCAGCTTTTCGTGCGGGAAACAGTTGCGCATGAACAGTGTTGTTTTCTGGCCAAGGAGATTCGATGGAGCTGGTGAATGTGAGGACATAGTCTTTTTCATGTGCGGTCGCAAAGCGACCGACGTCGAGGCGGTAATCGAGGGCGGGAGGGGTGGCGTACCATTCCCCGCTCGATTCGATGGCTTTGCGGGCGTATTCGCGGACGAATGCGCTGGGATTCGGTTCAACAGGCGAGCCGCCGATGTGCTCGAGGCCCCATTGGAAGGGCTGGACGCGGCGATTGTCGTCGGTGGTCCAGCGGCGGTGCTCGTAGCGGCGGATTTTGCGTTCGAACCAGTGCATAAGGCAGTTGTCAGTTTACATTTGTTAGTTGCAGAAGCAAAAAGGTCGGCGCGGGGTAATTGCAAGGAAAAAGAATTTACACCGAGAACGCAGAAAGTGCCGAGCCCAATCTAGTCATTGACGGCGGGCCAACGGGAGGCACAAGAGGCTGAAGCGTTGAGCGCTGCGGAGAAGAGCGGCGATGTGGATGAAGAAAGCGTTAGGGATGAGGCACGGGACGAGGGGCGAATGATTGAGACAGTGGGGTGAGTGTGGCAGATTGAGAAGAGCGGCCGCGGAGTGGCCGGGCAAACCGTGGTTATCACCAGCGTCTTCTTTTTTCTATTTGGGATTATCGTGGGGAGCTTCTTGAATGTCTGCATCACGCGGATTCCGGAGGAAATCTCCATCGTTACGCCCGGGTCGCGCTGCCCGCGGTGCAGTACTCCCATTAAGCCGTACGACAACGTGCCGGTGTTCGCATGGCTGTGGCTGCGCGGGAAGTGCCGGGGGTGCGGGCTTCCGATTTCACCGATGTACCCGCTGATCGAGCTGGCGGCAGGATTGCTTTTTGTGGCGGCGTTTCTGGAGTTTGGCATCACGCAGACGACAGTGAAATGGCTGTTCTTCACATGCTTGATTCTGATTCTGACGGTAATCGATTTGCGGGTGCGGATGCTGCCGGACATTGTTAACTGGCCGGGGTTTGCGGCGGGGCTCATGTTTTCAGCGTTCGTGCCGCCCGACCACGGGTTTGCAGGGTTTCTCGCGTGGCGATTTCTGAATATACATGTGCTGCCAGCATTTCTCGAGGGAATCCTTGACGGAATCCTTGAGGCGGCTTTCGGAAGTTTTTTATTGTGGGGCTTGGCTGCTCTGTACAAGGTGGTGCGCGGCCATGAAGGCATGGGAATGGGAGACGTAAAAATGATCGCCATGATCGGAGCGTTTCTCGGCCTACGCGGGACGTTTCTGACGCTTCTGGTGGGAAGCCTTCTGGGAAGCCTGGTCGGGATTGGTGCGAGCCGCCGAGGACTGGGGACGGAGCGCCAATTGCGATGGGCCATCGCAAGGCAGTACCAGTTGCCGCTGGGCACCTTTCTGGGAATTGGGGCGCTGGCGGTGGTTTATGGGGGACCGGTGATTGCAGGCTATTGGCCGAGCCTGCGAGGGATCGTCGCATAGTCGCGGGATTCCGGAATCGTGGGCTAAAGAGGAAAAAGACTTAACCCAGAGGGCACAGACGAAGAGAGAGAAGAGTCGAAGGGCAGGACTGATGTTCGCTACGCTGCAAATCGCAAACAACACGCAGCACCTGTGGATGATTGCCGCGGGACTAGGAATTGGGTTTCTGGTGGTCACGGGGGTGGTAGTGTATCTGATGCGGAAATTTTTTCAGAGCACGCGCGAGCAGCAGAAGGAGGAATTCAAATCGAGCGGACCGCGAGCGGGGAATCCTTCGGCGTTCATGGCCGCGTCGATGTAAGGCGTGATTCAGCAACTGCGTGATCAGGAAAAGGAACTGGAACGGTTGCATCGCATCGAAAAAGAACGCGCGGAACAGACGGAGCGGTTGAGCGAAGAGGTCACGCGAAACATGCCGGCGGGCCTGCTGGTGGTGAATGCCACGGGAATTATCTCCAGCTCGAATCCGGCGGCGGAGCAGGTCCTAGGGATTCGCGGACTGGCATTCCGGCGATACAGCGAGGCGCTGGGGCCGTCCGCGGACATGACCAAACTGATTGCGGAGTGCCTTTCGACCGGGAAGATTTTCCGGCGCGAGGAGCTGGAGCATCTCCCTCCGGCGGGAGACACGCGGCGCTTGGGCGTGACCATCTCGCCGATCCGGCGAGGCGAGGGAAAGATCAGTGGAGCGATCTGCTTGCTCACGGATTTGACGGAACTTGCCGCGCTGCAGCAACGAGTGCAACTGAAGGAAAATCTGGCGGCGCTGGGCGAACTGTCCGCAGGAATCGCGCATGAGTTCAAGAACGCGCTGGCGACGATTTCGGGTTACGCGCAGATGATCCGGTCGGAGTCTTCCGACGCAGAGGCTTTGGACTACGCCGAGCGCATCCTGGAGCAAACGCGGAACATTGCGCATATGGTGACGGAATTCTTGAAGTATGCTCGGCCGCTGGAAATTCCGGATGAGCGGGTGGCGTTGCAAACGATAGTAGAGCGAGTGGCTTCAGAAGTGGGAGAGGCCCTGCCACAGGTAAAGATTCGATGTGAAGGGACGTTCGGAGAGGCGGACGGAGACGAAGGGCTGCTGAGGCAGGCGCTGCTGAACCTGACCCGGAACGCGGCGGAAGCGTGTGCGCTGACTGGTGGCGGAGGACGAGTCATTGTTCGCGGAGACACCGTTCACGGCGAAGAGGCGGGACTTCAACAGATCAGCGTTATCGATAACGGCCCGGGGATTCCTGCGACTGTATTGCCGAAGCTGTTCCGGCCTTTTTTTACGACCAAAGCGAAAGGGACGGGGCTGGGACTGGCCGTGGTACAGAAGATCATCGTGCAACACGGTGGACAAGTGGAGGTGCGGAACCGGCCGGAGGGAGGGGCGGAGTTTATAGTTACGTTACCCTTACCGCGCGGCGCGTCAGAAGCAGTAGAATCAAAGCAGGCAAGCATCTAAGAGGTTGTCGGGTCTTCCAGCTGCTCCGGGAGGTAGGAATCTATGCGAATGAAATTTTGGACCAAAGCTTGGCTGATCGTCGCGGCTCTGTGCCTGTCCGGGCTCTCGGCAGCCGCACGGCAGCAGGGTTCTACCCAGCAGGAAACGGGCGACGCCGTGGCGGATGCCGCAAGGAAGGCGCGCGAAACGAAGAAGGACGCGCCGAAGCCTAAGAAGGTTTATACGGACGATGATCTGAAGAAGAGCGCACGTGCACCGGGCGCGGCCCCTACTTCGGCCCCTGGTAATGCCGGGGGAGCGGCGGACGCGACGGCGGCGCAAAGTGCGGGAGACGCCGCAAAAACCGAAGATCCGAACGGAGAGACGGCCTGGA
>QHZC01000079.1 GCA_003224515.1 Acidobacteriota bacterium | reverse complement strand
TTGCTGGGTAACCAACACCCCTGGCCAGCTATATGGCCGAATGTTGGACAGCTATATAGCACCATTTTTCTGTTGTCAGACATTAAATTGTGCTTTATACAGGTACACAGAAGAACGGACTATAGCAACGCTACATGCCGCTCTATAACACCCTGGGTGCCGGTACGAACGCCCGGCACTTTCGGGACCTGACGCAAGTGCGGAATGGAATATCGTTCTTACCTTGAGTCCAGGTTCCATTCCGGTGCCCGCCAGGCAGTCCCGGGCCAGTTCGAGGAAGAGAATGCCAGTCAAGAACCGCAACGGCTTGCCGGCCTACCAAAGGATTCAGAGCGCCATCCGCAAGCGCATCGATGCCGGACACTTGCATCCCGGCGACTCCGTTGCGTCCGAACGCGACCTCGCCAAGATCCATCAAGTCAGCCTGATGACCGCCCGCCACGCCCTTGCCTCTCTCGAACGCGAAGGAATCGTCGAGCGCCGCCGCGGCATCGGAACTTTTGTCGCCGCCCCAAAAATTCACTTTAATGAATTGATGAGCTATACCGAGCAGATGTCCAGCCGCAGCCTCACCGCCGGCTCCAAGGTGCTCTTCGCGAAAGTGCTCGACAACGAAAACGAAGCCGCCGCGCGACTCTCGCTTCCCCCCACCAGCAGCGTCCTCAAACTCGAGCGCTTGCGTCATGCCGCGGGCGAGCCCTTTGCGCTGGAAACGTGCTACCTCAGCGCCGCTGAATTCTCAGGGCTTTTGGACGCTCCCATCGGCCGGGAATCTCTTTTTGGAATCCTCGAACGCAACTACAAGATCGAGCTCGGCTATGCCGACGAAGAGATTGACGCTACCGCAGCCGACCCGAGAATCGCCGAGATCCTCTCCATCCCGCGCCGCGAACCACTGCTGCGCATTCGCCAGGTCATCTATTCCACCAAAGGCCTGGCGATCATGTATGTGCTCGGCTTCTATCGTTCGGACCGGCACAATCTCGTTATTCGCAGGTTCCGGTAAAGCGGACGAATCTCTTTGGCTGGCTCATAATTACTTCAAGAGACGGAAAAGCGCAGTTCAGAGAGGACGCAGCATGCTGGTTATTCTGAGACGCGACGACGAAGAAATCGGCCGCCAGGCGGCACAGCTCATCGCCAGTGCGGTGCGCAAGAAACCCGCATTGGCGCTCGGATTGGCAACCGGCGGCACCATGGTCGGCGTTTACAAACATCTCGTTGGTCTTCACAAACAGGGCTCTCTCGATTTCTCTCGCGTCACCACCTTTAACCTTGATGAATATCTCGGACTTCCCGCCGCACACCCTCGGAGCTTTCATCATTTCATGCGGGAGAACTTCTTCGCACATGTCAACGTGGATTCCCGTAACATCCACATTCCCGACGGAACCATCCACGGCAATTACGATCAGTACTGCACATCCTACGAAGCGGCAATCCGAAAGGCCGGAGGAATCGACCTTCAGCTTCTGGGCATCGGCCGCAACGGCCACATCGGGTTCAACGAACCGACTTCCAGCATCGGCTCCCGCACGCGCCTAAAGGTTTTGAGCCGGGAGACGATGGACGACAACTCCAAATTCTTCGCGCCTGGCGAGGAGAGCCCACGCTGCGCCATCACCATGGGCATCGGCACGATCTTGGAGGCGCGAAAAATTCTTTTGCTCGCCACCGGCGAGGCCAAGTCCGCTGCCGTGGCAAAGTCCATCGAAGGCCCGATCACGTCCGCAGTCTCGGCCTCCGCCCTTCAACTCCATGCCGACGTGACTTTCATCATCGACGATGCGGCGGCCTCGCAACTCAGCCAGCGCGACTTCTATCACCGCGTCCTGGAAATGACCGCTCTGTTGACTCCAGATCGCCTTTCCTAACGCCGCATTCCCCCGGGCTCACGGCTTGATCGTGAGTACAATAACAGGTGAGATTTACTTTAGACTTGATGGCCAGACTTCTGCGAGTAGCGCGCTGAGTGCAAGAATGAGGCCGGCAATGCTATTCCCCATGTTCCTTAAACTTTCGGCGCGGCCGTGCCTGGTCGTCGGAGCGGGGACCATTGCTGAATCCAAAATCGCCAGCCTTCTGGAAGCAGGGGGGCGCGTGCGCGTGGTGGCGCTTGAAGCGACCGCGCAAGTGCGCTCCTGGGCGCAGTCAAACAGCATCGACTGGCATCAACGTCCTTTCCAAGCGGACGACCTTGAAGGAATGTTCTTGGTTGTCGCGGCCACATCGTCTGCGGAACTTCACGAGCGCATATTCGAAGAAGCGACGCGGCGGGGCGTGCTCTGCAATATCGTGGATGTTCCCCCTCTTTGCGATTTCTACTATCCCGCCGTTGTACAGCGCGGAGCGCTGCAGATCGCCATTTCGACCGCAGGAAAAAGCCCGGCCCTCGCTCAGCGCCTCAGAAAGCATCTCGAAGAACAGTTCGGCCTGGAATACGAAGAATGGCTCGCGCAGTTAGGTGAAGTTCGCGACAAGCTCCAATCCTCCAAGCTAGATCCTGCGGAACGGAAACGCCTGCTGCACGAGAACGCCAGCGAGGAAGCCTTCGAAACTTTCCGTCGAAATCGCCGCCAATCGAAACGCTCCGGTTGAGTTTTCCGTTTTTCCCACAAGTGAGCCACTTCCCGTCACCTACTATCAAAAATACCGATTCACAGAATTCATTCTTCCGCACCTTCATCGGTCGGCCGTAATGCTAGTGTTCTACCGTGGTATTAGCGGCTGGAGTTTGTTCGAACGGCCGCCGCTTGTGGAGCCGATGGCTTATGTCGGCGGATTCCATCCAGTGTAGGTGCGGCTATGAAAGGAAAAGTTTATCTTATGGGAGCTGGTCCAGGGGGTCCCGATCTCCTGACCGTCAAAGCGGTGCGGGCACTTCGAGCCGCCGAGGTCGTTTTACACGACGACTTGGTCTCACAGGAAATCCTTGACTTGGTCTCCGCCTCGGCGCAGGTGCGCAGTGTCCACAAGCTCGGCATGCAACCGGGCAGTCTCCAGCAAAGAATTTATTCCCTGCTTATCTCGGCAGCGCGGGAAGGACATCAGGTTGTGCGGCTTAGAGCGATTAGCCTTCTTCCCTTCTCGCAGGCCGATGAAGAGACCGAAGCTCTCGCCCAAGCCGGGGTCGATTTCGAAGTGATTACTGGGGCGGCGTCGGCCATGGAAGCGGCCGCAGGGGCAAACTCCCGCTGACCGATCCGCGCAAATCTCTTCAAAACCAGTTTGCTTCAACCGGCCGAAGTAATGCCCTCCTTTTTCCGGTGAAGAAGTTCCCCGGCTCGCTCAGAAGTTTCCTTCACCAGAAAACCCATCTTCGGATGCGAGGGTTCGAGGTCGGGCCGGATTCCCCGCCGCTCCAATTCTTCTGAAGTAGTGGGGCCGATGGAAGCCACAATCGCCCGCTTCAGACCATTCCTCACCGGTTCTTCAAGCTTTATCTCCGCAGCAACTTGAAAGAGATGGATCGCCTGAACTGCAGTTGTAAAGAGCACGACATCGACAGCTCCTTCGGCAATCGCTGTTATGGCGGCCCGAAGCGGAGACAAATCGTGCGGTAGCGCCCATTGGTAGACCGGCACTCTTGTGACTTGCGCCCCTCGTTCCCTCAGTCCAGCCAACAATTCAGGGTTGGAAACGCCATATTCCTGAACGGCGACTCGCGCCCCTTGCAAACCGAGTTCTTCCGAGGTCTTGCCCGCATCATCCAGCGCGCGCAACAGTTCGCGCCAAGTGTTTGGTTCTGGAACAGTGATGGCAGGAGTTATGCCTATTTCGCCTAGGGCGGCTACCGGCTTCGGCCCGCGCGCAACCACTTTCACACGTTGGAGGGACGCGATGTAATCGTGGCGTTTGTACGCAGTCTCGACAACGCTAAGAATTGACCGCGCGCCGACGCCGGTCAAGAAGATGACCATGTCGAATTCGCCAGCGAGAAGAGCAGCCGCAAAGGACAGTGCTTCCCTGTTGGATTCCAACGGCACTTCGCGCATCGCCGGCGCAACGATGGGCTCGCCACCATAGGTGGAAATCAATTTGGCAAGTTCTGGAGCGCGGCGGCTTTCCAGCGTTAGTACTCGCAATCCGGCAAATCCGCTCATGACCCACAATTGTTAACCAGAAATGTCCCCGCCGCCAGCCTCATCTCTTGGCGATCCTTACAAACCAGGGCTTGGGGAAGGAGAGTCACCCAAAGCAGCGCGGTTCTGTTCTCCGCAAGACAGTGGAGTTTCCTGAATCTTTTTGGATGGCTCTGGGACCTCGATAAGAACGATGCCCGACTCGATGCGTGTGCGATACGTTGCGACGCAAGCTGGGTTCGCGTCAGGCTTGGTAACACTCCCCGTCTCAAGGCTGATTTTCCACGCATGGAGGGGACAAACCACTGTGCTGCCAGTAACAATTCCTTCCGCCAATGGGCCGCCCTTGTGTGGACAGCGTCCATCCACAGCCAGCACGTGATCGCCAAGATTGAAGATCGCGATCTCACGGCCGGCGACGGTTACCGACCGCCCCTCTCGCAAAGGGAGCGGCTCAATTTGCACGAACTGCGTGGGGTGCCGCGGCGCATCGCCTTCCAGCCACGCATCTCGCGAAATGCGCTTGGACTTTCGCAGCCGCTCTCGCAAGCCCTGCTGGATCGCCAGCGGCGCATAGACCGTGTCGCGCCGAACATTTTCGATTCCTTTGCGCTCGACGAAATCGTAGGTGCGTTCCAGATAATTCGCGTTTTCTCGGTAATACTGGAAGAACAGTGTTGCCGCCTGCAGCGCCTCCTCGGCCGACTCAACAGTGATCAGCAGGTCGGCCTTGCGAACTTTCTTGCCCGCTGCGCCTCCCACCACGACCTGCCAGCTACCCTCCTGTCCGACCAGGCCGATGTCCTTCACGGTGGCTTCGGCGCAATTGCGCGGGCAACCCACCGCACCCATCTTAAGCTTGTGCGGTGTATATAAGTGTTCCAGCCGCCGCTCCAGTTCGATGCCCGCTTTCGTCGAATCCTGCACGCCGAAGCGGCAAAAATCCGTGCCTACGCAAGTCTTTACCATGCGAACGCCCTTGGTGTAGGCCTGGCCGGAGGGCATTCCTAAATCCGCCCAGATCTGCGGCAGATCCGCTTTCTTGACGCCGAGCAGATCGATGCGTTGGCTGCCGGTGATCTTCACCATCGGTACCTTGTATTTTTCCGCAACGTCCGCGATACGCCGCAATTCTTTCGCCGAAGTGACGCCCCCGCGAATCCGTGGCACCACCGAAAACGTTCCATCCTTCTGAATATTGGCGTGCACGCGGTCGTTGATGAAACGCGCCGAACGATCTTCATCGTGGTCGCCGCACCAAAGCATGTCCACCATGTAACTCAGCGCAGGTTTGCACACTTCGCAGCCCACTCCATTGCCGTAGATCTCCAGCACTTCCTGTACGGAGCGCAATCTTTGGCTCCGCAGGATCTCGCGCAGTTTGTCCTCGGGAAACGGAACACACTTGCAAAGAGACCTCTTCGCTTCCTCTTGAAACTCGGGCGCAACGGCCTTCAAAAGTTGCTGGCAAACTTCCGTGCAACTGCCGCAACCGGTTGAAGCCCGCGTGCAGTCTTTCAGCTGCGCAAGCGTGTTGATTCCCTTCTGGTGCACGGCATGAATGATCGCGCCCTTGGTCACGCCGTTACATCCGCAAACCACCTTGCTGTTTGCCATCGCCGCAACATCAAGACCCGCATCATCCGCAGGTCCGGGAAAAAGAAGTCGGCGGCGCATGGCCGTCAAATCCGTCTGCGACCGCAGCCAATCCATGTAGCGATGGCTCTCCGAGGTGTCTCCCACGAGAATGACGCCGGCCAGTTTGCCGTCCCGCATGGTCAACTTTTTGTAAATACCCAGCGCGGGATCCTCGTAGCGCACCGCGTCCGTGCCGGGGGCCTTCTCGGCAAAATTCCCGGCGGAAAAAACATCCACTCCCATGATCTTCAGCTTCGCTGCCGAGACGGTGCCGCCGTAAACCGGTCCTCGGTTTCCGGTAATGGTCGCGGCCAAAACTTTTCCTTGCTCGAACAGCGGAGCAACAAGGCCGTAGCATGTGCCGTTGTGCTCCACGCACTCGCCCACTGCGAAAACATCGGGATTCGATGTCTCCATATAATCGTTCACAACGATGCCGCGGTTGACTTGTAACCCCGCTTTGCGCCCGAGCTCCACATTCGGACGGATTCCAGCAGCGATGACCACAAAATCCGCCTCCACGCTGCTGCCGTCCTTGAATGCCACGCCTTCTGCTTTTCCATTCCCGAGAATAGCCGTGGTATTGCGCTCCAAAAGCACCTTCACGCCAAGACATTCCATTTTCGCTTTGAGGTAACTGCCACCCGTTAGATCGAGCTGGCGTTCCATCAGCGTATCCATCAAGTGGACAACCGTTACGTCGCAGCCTTGCACTTGCAGCCCGCGCGCCGCTTCGAGTCCGAGCAGGCCGCCCCCGATCACAACCGCTGAAAAACGAACACACCCTCTTTTTTCACTCCGTCCATCGGAGGGATCAGTGGCGTGCTTCCCGTTGCGATCAAGAGTTTGTTGAACGACGTTATGCTTCCATCATCGCCGGTTACCGTCTTGCGTTCGGCAGCAACATCTGTAATTCGAACGCCGAGACGCAACTCAATGCCATGTTTCTCGTACCACTCGAGGCCATTCAGCTGGATTTCATTCGCTGCTTTCTCGCCGGCAAGCACCGATGAGAGCAGGATGCGGTTGTAGTTGACGTGAGTTTCATCCCCAAAGATTGTGATTTCAAATTTTGGCGCGTGCTTCAGAATTTGCTCGACGCACGCGACACCCGCCATTCCGTTGCCAACAACCACGAGCCTCGGCATCATCGTGGAGCCTTTAGTACCATGGCGGGACACTGCATCACAGCACCTGCGCTTCCACCGTCCGGTCTAGCTTGATCTCTTCCACCAGCTGCGGAATGGTGACCGGCGCGGCCTCGGAGCAGGCCTGTTTCACACGAAACGTCGCATACAACGCCAGGCCCGTTAAGAGCCCGCCCGACACGATATTCCCGAGCGTGACCGGAATCTGGTTCCACAACCACCACTGCCTCACGGAAACCGGGGCGCCGAAGAACATCCCCGCCGGAATCACGAACATGTTTACGATCGAGTGCTCGTAGCCATGCGCGAAAAACGTCATGATCGGCAGCCACATCGCCAGAATCTTCCCCACCGTCGATCGGGAAACCATCGCCAGCACCGCTCCGATCGTGACCATCCAATTGCACAAAATCCCTTTCACAAATGCCGTGGCCCATCCGCTGCCGCCCAGTGCCATGTAGGCCAGCGTCTTTTTCTGTGCTGCCTGTTTCAGCAAATCACCCAGCGGGCCGGCGGCGGAGGTGCCGCAATTGGTTACCGCTAGGTAGAAAAGGGCGGCGTAGAAAACGCTTCCCAGCACGTTGCCAAGGTAAACCCAGCCCCAATTTCGAAGCAATTTGCCAAACGACACTTCCCCGGCCGCAAGAGCCGCCGGCAATAAGGCAAAGTTGCCGGTAGCGAGTTCAAGCCCGAGCAACACAAGCATCACAAAACCAACCGGAAAAAGCAGAGCCCCCACAATCGGCGGCAACCCCTGCGATAAAACGATCATGACCAGGGACGTTGCGTAAGCGAGGAAAGCCCCGGCAAGAAAACCTCGGAGCAGGAGATCCAGCGTCGAAAGCGCCGCTTTCTTCTTGGCCACTCGCAGCGCTTCCTGAACCAGCTCCATGGGGTTCACGTAATCCATTCGACGCCTCCCTCAAGAATTCCAAACGAAAATGGGCAGCTCCGACACCTCATTTGCCGCAGCACAAAGGCAGGCACGTCCGCGAAGATCCTGGAGATTTGTCATTCCCTGCAAGCTTTCGAACGACCCTGCATCTTGAACGAATGACCCTGGGGCGATTGTGTTTGGGTCGGAGGTGAATGACAAACGCAATGAATTGATGCATCCGATTGAAATTTAAGTACCCGTTCGGGAATAGCCCCGGCCCAAGAGGAGCGAGGAGTTCTCTGCTGTCGCGCTGGCCGCGATATAGTACGGTACGTCCTGTTGCCGCATCGTTCGGGATGCGTGGCGTTCGCGCCTCGCTCCCGTCCGGTCTGTGGGCCGAGCGGAAAAACTTCCGGCGATCAGGGTTTGTGCCAGTAGACGTCCCAACGGAGATAGCGCGTTGCCGCTTCGTGGACAGCGGAGGCTACCGTGGAAAAATTGGCTGCGACGTGATGTTCGAAACCTCGCTCGCAAATGAAGCGCAGCCTGCGCCCCCAAAGGTTTCAAGGGAATCCTCGGTGAAAGCGCCTTCGCCGACATAGCCGGAGATTTTTCCTTCGCGGTCATTGGTGAAAAACCGCGCGAAGCTCATCGGGCCGCTTTTCACGCGTCCCACGCAAGTGCCAAAAGTGTTCTCCTTGCCGACCGTTCCAGCGATGATTTCCTGGAAGTCCATGCGGACGTCCTGGAAGAAATGTTTCGGCAGGTTGCTGCAGTGGAAGCACACCGCTTTGTCTGGATCATCGGCATAATTGTTGTTCCAATCCAGCAAAGCGCTAGGTGTTTGTGAAGCCAGTTGCAAAGCGTGCATTCCGATCACCCCCGCGACGTCCACTTCGCACGCGCTGGAGAGGCCCCGGTCGCTCATCATGCTCATGACCGTGCAGGGAACGACGCCGAAATACTCTTCGAGCGAGGTCCAGCACTGAATGGCGCTGATGTTCACCTCGGTCTCGCGCATCCAGGTGTCGATCACCGCACCCAGCTTGGCCATTTTGACGAGCGCGGCATCCGGAATCCTGTTCGTCGAGACGTATTGGCGAATGGCTCTGAGGCCTTCTACAACTTTGCCGTCGTCGTCCTTCAGTCGGCCAATCCTCCCCAGAACTTCCGACAGGTCCAGGGTCTCCACGGAGATTCCCGCGGACTCGAGAATTTTTTCACTATAGCGCACCGTGTTAAACGCTGCCGGGCGCGCACCGATGGCGCCAATCCGCAATTTCTTGAGGCCTTTCACTACGCGGCAGACGGCAAGAAACCAGTCCAGGTCCGTTCGAAAGAGCTCCGAATCTGGAGCTTCCGTGTGCAGCGTCGTCAGCGAAAACGGGATTCCGTACTGTGCGAGGTTGTTGCAGGCGGACATCTTCCCACAAAAACTGTCCCGGCGGTCGCGGATGGACATGTGCGAGGGCGTATCCGGGGTCGCCTGCATCAGGATGGGAACGCCAAGATTCGCCATCCTGAGGGTTTCTGCAATGGCCCGCTCGTCGCCGAAGTTCGGCAGCGTCACCACGATTCCATCAAGCTGTTCGCGATGCTTTTTGAAAACCTCGGCGCAGCGAGCCGCATCCTGGCGGGTTTCCACCGCGCCAAACTTGGACTCACTCTCCTCAAGGATAACCGGCCGGATGCCCTTGGCGGTGAGAGCGGCGATCATGTCCTGCCGGCCGGAACGAGCGAGGTGGTCGGGGAAAAAACCGCGGTTTCCGACGATGACACCGAGTGTCGCGGGAGTGCTAGAAGATTGGGTCATGGCTCCGCTTCGGGACCTCGGATAGATACCGTAACGATTACCTCGCGCACCTTACTGCGCTTTTTGGAGCTAGGCAAGGCCTCGGCGGCCGAGGCCTCTCTCCGCACAACGAGCCCTAAACTCTCACGTCAAACCCTTACAGCTAGGCGCCCACCGTCACTTTTCGACGGAAAACCTATAGGTCGTGATTGTGTGGTAGCGCTCCCCGGGCTTCAGAACCACGGACGGGAACTTCGGCTGGTTCGGAGAATCGGGATAGTGCTGCGTTTCCAGGCAGAACGCAGAGCGGCGCGGATAGGTCGCGCCGCCTTTGCCCGTGGCCTTGCCGTCGAGAAAATTTCCCGTATAGAACTGCACGCCGGGCTCGGTGGTCCAAACTTCCAGAACACGGCCGGTGGTGGGCTCGACAACGCGCGCGGCCAGGGATGCCCTGAGATCAGACGAACGCCGCAGGATAAAGTTGTGGTCGTATCCACCCCCGAGTTTCAACTGCTCATCGTCCCCATCGATGCGCGCGCCGATGGCCGTTGATTTGCGAAAGTCGAACGGAGTACCCGTGACGTCGCGGAGTTCCCCGGTGGGAATCAAGCTGGCATCAACGGGAGTGAATTTATCGGCCTGAATCATAAGTTGGTGCCCGAGAATATCGCCGGAACCCTGCTCGGCGAGATTGAAATAAGAGTGGTTGGTGAGATTCACGACGGTTCTCTTGTCGGTGGTCGCGGAATACTCAATTCTTAATGCGTTGGCATCCGTGAGGGTGTAGATCACACTCACTTTCAAATTTCCGGGGAACCCTTCCTCGCCGTCCTTGCTGAGGTAGGAAAGTTCGAGTGACTGGCCGTCTTTGGTGGAAAGAACCTTGGCAGTCCACACCGCCTTGTTGAAGCCCTTGATGCCGCCATGCAAACTGTTCTCCCCGTTGTTTTTCGCAAGCGTACACGTCTTGCCGTCGAGCACGAATTGCGCATGCGCGATGCGGTTTCCGTAGCGGCCAACAATCGCGCCAAAGTAGCTTTTGTCATTCACGTAGCCATCGGCGGTATCGTAACCGAGGACCACATCCGCCAGCTTGCCGTTGCGGTCCGGCACCTTGAGGGAGACGACCGCTCCGCCATAGTTAGTGATGGCGGCTTCCGTGCCGCCTCTATTGGTCAGCACATAAAGATCGATGGGCTGTCCTTCCGGGGTATTCCCGAAAGCCTTCTTCGTGGCGGAACCGGGCTGCGGTGTTGCGCCAATCGCCCCCAGAGTGGTCATAAGCAACACTCCCGTGAAGATTGTTAATGTCATCCATCGTTTCATTCGAACCCCCAACCGTAATACTTTTCGATTGTGACAGGCAAAGTCCCAAGTTTACTTGGGGATGGACTCTTTCGCTCGCAGAATTATTTATCCGCCGGCTCTCCATGGAGCAAGTTTTTCGATCGCGGGCAATATCGCGGGCGTGGTGAAGAAATGTTCGGGAACGGAGGTCCCGGAACGGAGGGCTTTGGTCATTAGGGTCATGGCTTTCCTGGTGCTGGGCGGCACAACCACGGTTGCGGTCAATAGCCCGGTGCGGACCCAAGTCTGGCCCGTTCTTGGCAGGCCATCGTACCCCTGTGATGGGAATGCCGAGCCAGTGATCACGGTCGGCATCGACAATGGTCTCCTCGATGGCTTTCCGCGGCCCCTTGCCCATGACATCGTTCTGGGCCACGATTAGATCAATGCGCAACCTCTGGGCAGCGACCAAACGGAGCCACGAGCAGACGCTTTGATGGGCGCTTTCCTCGGTCCACCGGCCGCGCAGGCTGGTGACATCAACGTTGGGTGCGAGCAATTCCTGTAGACCGGTGTGACGATCGGGGGAGACCGAACTAACCGAAGGTCCTTGAATGCGAAGCACCGAGCCACCACGGGGAAGAAGAGCCGCGACCTGTCGGCCCTGAATCCGGCCAACTTCCACCTGATCGGCGCCGACGGAAAAAACCGGAGAGCGCGTGGTCTTGCGAAGTTCCCCAGCATAGTCAGCTTCGCGGATCAGGAAACGTAGCTTAGTCATCCATGGCCTCCGCTTTCCCAAAAACGCAATCACCAGCGCGCAGCCAAAAATGAGAGTTGCTGTTCCAGCCACCGATGCTTTAGCGGGCTGCATCAGCATGCGCCGACTCCGACAATTGAATCAAGCCGGGGAGCAGATTACCAAACTCGGTGCCTTGCGGGCGGCCGAAAGCAAAGTAGATTTTGCTGTAGAACGCGTAGAGCTTGTCGTATACACCCTTTGCGGAAATTTCAGGTTGAAACAGTTTGTATTGAGGGCAGAGCTTGTCTTGCGCTTCCTCAACGGTCTTGAAGACACCGGCGGCAAGAAAGGCGAAAATGGCCGAGCCGAGGCTGACGACGTTTCCCGCGGGAACGAGGACGGGCCTGCCCAGCACATTTGCATAAATCTGATTCAAAACATCGTTTTTCTGGGGAATGCCGCCGGCGTTGATGACCCGTCGGACGATGACGCCGTGTTCCTCCATGCGATCCAGGATGACTCGCGTGTGCAACGCGGTGCCTTCGATGGCGGCGAACAGTTCATCCTGTGCGGTGGTCTGGAGATTCCAGCCCAAGGTAATGCCGCGCAGATTTGGATTTACAAGCACGGTGCGATCGCCATTGTCCCAAGTGATGCGAAGCAGCCCGGTTTGTCCGGCGCGATAGTTCTCCAGTCCATGGCAGAGAGTTTGCACATCGTTTCCGGCGCGGGTGGCGATGGATTGAAAGATATCGCCGACGGCGGAGAGGCCAGCTTCGATGCCAGTTTGCTGGGGGTGCACGCTGCCCTGGACCACGCCGCATACCCCGGGAACCAAACGCACCGATGGAGTGATCCCGATGATGCAGGTGGACGTTCCAATGACGTTAACGATGTCTTCGCTGCGACAGCCGGCGCCGATGGCATCCCAATGGGCGTCGAACGCACCGACAGGAATGGGGATGCCAGGCTTCAATCCAAGTTGTTGCGCCCAATGGGGAGAGAGCCGGCCGGCGAGCTGGTCGGAAGCTCGGTATTCACCGTCGATTTTTTCGTGCACGCCTGCCAGTAGCGGGTCCACTTTGATGAGGAAATCCTCTGGCGGCAAGCCGCCCAGCGACGCGTTCCACAGCCACTTGTGGCCCATGGCACAGATGCTGCGCTTCACCTGCCTTGCATTGGTGATGCCGCACAGAGTTGCGGCGACCATATCGCAGTGCTCAAAGGCAGAGACAAATCCAGAGCGCTTCGCGGGATTATGGCGAAGCCAATGGAGAAGTTTCGAAAACCCCCACTCCGAAGAATAGACGCCGCCGCACCACTCGATCGCGGCGAGCTTCTCGCGGTGCGCGGCTGTGGTGATTTCCGCGGCTTCGGCTTTGGCGCGGTGATCACACCACAAGTAATAGTCGTCGAGCGGCTGGAGATTTTTGCCGACGGGAATGACGGAGGAACCGGTGGTATCCAGGGCGATGGCGAGAATTTGATCGGCGGGGACGCCAGATTCCCGGACGACCTCGCGAGTGGCAGCCGCCAGTGCGCCCATGTGATCTTTGTGCGACTGCGTCGCGTATTCTGGATCTTCGCGTTTGCGGTGGAGGGGATATTCCGCGATGGCGGAAGCCAGCAGCCCGCGCTCGCTGTCCACGATGGAAACGCGGACGCTCAATGTTCCAAAATCAACGCCAGCAACAACAGCCATTTACTTCTCCGATTGATCGGCTCAGTTCGTCCCGGAGAAACCGGAATCCTCATGACTTCCGAGCGGGGGAGAACTTGATGCAATAAATCAGGCCCAGAACAAACAACAGGCCTCCCCACCATACCGGTGCGTGCAACTCGGCTAATACCGTGTTCGGGGGATGCGACCATTCCGCCAGCCCGCTGGCAAAAATCAGAAACCCGTACACCAGCAAGAGGACTCCTACAAAGAACCATACTTGAATGATGTGGTGTTTCTCGGTCATCTCGCCTCACCAGAAAATGATTTGAAGCACTACAAGGACCGCGACGGCCGCAACTCCCCAAAACAGCGGCCGGCGCAGAAAACTGGTGTGCTCTTCATGCGCGACTTCCGTCAGGGCATAAACAAGGCCTTTCAGTTCCTCATCCGGCCGCGGCTTGGTCACCAGCGTCACGAGCACGGTAACCACTACACAAGTGACGCAGGACCACAACGCCTGGTACATATCTTGAGCGAGTCCCTGAGCATTCGGAGACAAGGCGAATACGCCCACCCAACGATGATCCAATTTCATCAACGTAAACATGGTGACCGAAGAGAGCGTTCCCGCCAGCAGGCCCCAGAACCCGGCGGCGCAGCTTACGCGCTTCCAAAGCATTCCGAGCAATACGGTACCGAACAGCGGCGCGATGAAGAATCCGAACAGCGCCTGCACGTAATCCATGATGCTAGCAAAGCCCATCGCCAGATAGGCGGTTCCGATGCTGACAAACAGGCCGATCAACGTACACCAGCGCCCCATGGAAACGTAATGCTGATCCGGGGCGGTCTTGCGCAGAAACGGACGATAGATGTCGTACGTCCATACTGTGGCAGAAGCGCTCACGTTGCCCGCCATTCCCGCCATGAATCCTGCAACCAACGCGGTAATGCCGAGCCCCAACAAGCCAGGCCCACAGTAGCGGGCGAGCATGAGCGGGAGCACCTCGTTGTAACTGTATTGCCCGGGCTGCAAGCTGCTCGCCGGAACCAGGTGCATCGGCAGTACCGCGAGCCCGAGCAATCCAGGGAGAATCACAATCAAAGGTACAGCCATCTTGAAAAAGGAGCCGATGATCGGCGCCATTTTGGCCGAGCGAATGTCCTTCGCTGAAAGCACGCGCTGCACCACGAGAAAGTCCGTGGTCCAATAGCCCATCGCCTGCACCGCACCGAGGCCGAACACTATGCCGGTCCAGTGCATGCCCATTGGATTATCCTGAAAGCGGCCAAGCGTGCTCCAGGCGTGTGTGTAATCCTGACCTGGGAAATTCTGTTGAATGCGCGCGACCATGCCCTTCCATCCACCCGTTTCGATCAAACCGAGGATGGGAATAATGAGCGCGCCGAACCAAATCAGGAAAAATTGCAGCACTTCGTTGAAGATAGCGGAAAACAGCCCGCCGGCCGCCACGTAAATGCCGACCGTCAGCGATGACAGCCAAATACTGAAATTGATGTTCCAACCGAGGACCACCTTCATCACGACAGCCATGGCATACATGTTCACGCCGGACATGAGGATGGTCATGATCGCGAAAGTGACAGCGCTGAGCGCGCTCGTTTGAAATATAGTAGAAAGGCATCATCACGATGCCCAGAAACACCATGGCGGGAATGGCGCCGATCCAATACCAGTGCGCGGCGAGGATGCCGTATTGGTAGGCGGAACCCGCCCAGCCGAGCAGCTCCAAAGAACCAAGGTTGGCCGAGACAAAGGCCAGCCCGGCCACCCAGGCAGTCATTTCGCGGCCGGCCAAGAAGAAGTCTTCGCCAGTCTTGGCGAAGCGCTTCAGATAAAATCCGATCCCCAGCACGAGAGCAAAATAGAACGCAATAATGCCGAGATCCACTGCGGACAGATGAACGAGAGTTGTCGGCGCAGTCGACGCCATCATGGCGATCATTTTTTCTCCTTAGGCTGCCCGTAGTAAGCAGCTTTCCCGTGTTTCCTGAGGTAGTGCTGGTCGTGAAGAAAGCGTCCAATAGCAGTGGCCTGCTGATTGATGCCAAGAGTAATGAATGCCATGCGCGCCACGGATTCCAGTATGACGGCATGGTGAGCGGCAGTTGCGGGATCGTCGCCCCAAGCAAACGCTCCATGATTGGCTACCAACGCGGCGGGGATCGCGGAATAGTCCAGGCCCGCAAACGCACGCGCGATGGCGTGTCCGGTGTTTTCTTCGTATTTTGAGGCAATCTCCGCATCGGTCATTTCCTGAGTGACAGGCACGGGTCCGTGGAAATAATCGGCGTGCGTGGTTCCTAAGCAGGGGATGGGCCGGCGCGCCTGGGCCCACGCGGTCGCGTACTCCGAATGTGTATGACTGATACCGCCAATGGAGGAGAATGACTTGTACAAAATGAGGTGCGTGGGCAAATCCGAGGAGGGACGCAGTTTGCCTTCCACAATCTTGCCGTTCAAATCCGTGATGACGAGATCCGCAAGTTTCAATTTATCGTAAGGAACGCCGCTTGGTTTGATAACCACGAGCGATTTCTTACGCGAAATGGCGCTGGCATTCCCAAACGTGTAGAGGACCAAACCCTTGCGCACGAGCTCAAGGTTTGCTTCCAGGACCGCTTTGCGAAGATCAGGGAGCAGCATGGTTTCGTTTGTGGCCCTGCAAAGAATGAGAAAAAGATTATTCTAACCGAATAGTCTAAGATACTTCGAATTGCTTTCGCAGTTCCCGGAGATCTAGCTTTAACACGCCCCCGACGGGGGAGCCAAGCGTAATCGTTTACAAGGCTGTATTTTGTGGAGTGTGCGGCAATCGAGGGCTAAGTATTGCGTTGACCCGCGTTTCGGTCCAAATAGTGCGCTTCTCCTGCTTCCATGAGCTGCACCGCGGCGCGCTCTGGCGTCACGTCCCGCTGGGGAGAGCCGAGAAGTTCGTAACCAACCATGAATTTCTGAATGGTGGCAGAGCGCAGCAGAGGCGGAAAGTAGTGCGTGTGCAAGTGCCACTCTTCGTAGGCGCCGCCGTCGGTGGGCTTCTGGTGGAATCCCATGGAATACGGGAAAGCAGTCTCAAACAAATTGTCGTAACGAACGGTGATGCGGCGCATGATGTCGCCAAGAAGGTCCCGCTCTTCCCCGCTGAGCTGATCGATCGAAGCAATATGGCGCTTGCTCAACACCAGCGATTCGAACGGCCAAACAGCCCAGAAAGGCACGACCACGGCAAAAGCATCGTTCTGGCAGACCATGCGCACATTCAACTGCAGCTCCAACTGCAAGTAATCGCACAGCAGGCAAGAATGTCTTTCAGCGCGATACTCCCGGAAGGACTGCAGCTCCCGAAGGGGAAGGTTTGGCAACGACCCGTTGGCCCAAATTTGGCAGTGAGGGTGGGGATTGCTCGCGCCCATCATCTCACCGCGATTTTCGAAAATTTGCACATGCCGAATCCAGGGAATTTGCCCGAGTGCGGAGTACTGCTCGACCCATCCATTCACGACTCCGCTCAATTCCTGAAGGCTCATCCGCGGGACGGTGAGATCGTGACGCGGCGAAAAACACATCACCCGGCAGATTCCCTGCTCTGCTTTTCCCACCAGCAAACCGTCCGTATCCATTTGGAGAGGCGCGACCTCCGGCAACATCGCGGGGTAATCGTTGCCAAAAACGTAGGTGGCCGTATAACAGCCGGGATCGAAAGTGACGGCGGGAGGTTTCTGAAGCTTTTCCACTCTTCCCAGCCACGGGCGCTCGGTCCGATGGGGCGAGACGAGAACCCACTCGCCGAGGAGCGGATTGAAACGCCGGTGTGGGGCTCGATTTAGCTCGTCGAAACTCATATCCAAGTTCGAAATTTGTCGCATCCCACGAACTTCCTGGGATGCCCTTCTCCGCTAGTTGCTCCTCACATGGCGGGCTTGTTCTCTGCGAGGGCAATCTGTTGCACGCCTTCGGACGCCGGAGAAACGTAAATCTCCGGAGTCAGACCTGTCGTTGAGGAATATTCCGCGGCCACTTTCCGTCTGAAATCGCTCACGGCCGCGGACTCTACCAAATTGATGGTGCAGCCGCCAAATCCTCCGCCGGTCATCCGCGCGCCAATCAGGCCCGGCTGCGCCGTGGCAATTTCAACCATCAGATCGAGTTCTTTGCAACTGACTTCAAAGTCGTCCCGGAGACTGCGATGGGAGTTCTGCAACAACGGCCCCAGAGCCTTGTTGTCTCCGCGGTGAAATGCCTCGACTACGCTCTTCACGCGCGCATTTTCTGAAATGACGTGGTGGCAGCGGGCAAACACCTTCGGCGAAAGGTTTCGTCGATGATCTTCCAACTGAGAAAGCGTGACGTCACGAAGGGCGCGAACCTCCGGGAGAACTATGCGTAAGATTCGAACGCCCTCTTCGCACTCCGCGCGACGCGCATTGTACTCGCCGGAAGCTAGTTCGTGCCGGACCATGGTGTTGCAGATTACCAACTGGAGGTCGGCCGGAAGCCTCACGAACTTGTGTTCCAGCGAGCGGCAGTCCAACAAAAGCGCATGTCCGGCGCGCCCATAGCAGGAAACAAACTGATCCATGATCCCACGAATTGGTTCTCCGCCCTTTGGCTTAGCCGGGCTAGTTGTGCGCGGTCGACGGCATTCCCGCTCTGCTTGAGCAACGCAAAACCAACAGCAACTTCAACGGCCGCCGAGGAGCTCAATCCGGCACCGAGCGGAACTTCGCCGGTGATATGGATGTTTGCTCCTGTGAGCGGCTTCCCCGCTTGACGCAGTGCCCACGCCACCCCCAGAGGATAGTTGGCCCAATGCCTCGGCCCTAAGGGTGTCAAGGAATCCAGCCGGGCTTCCACCGTTTCATTGAAATTCTCGGAATGGATGACCAGCTTGCCGTCACGGCTTGCAGCAGCGGCCACCCAGCAATAGAACTCAATCGCAGCAGGCAGAACGAAGCCGTCGTTGTAGTCGGTGTGTTCGCCAATCAAATTCACGCGGCCGGGCGCCCGGTAAATGCTCGCGGCTGTCCCAAAGCGGGACTTGAATCCGTCCAGGAGAATTTGCGGAGGAAAACCGGGGAGTCAAGCGCGGCTTGGGGGTTGAAGCTGGTTGCGCTACCCTTCTGTTGCGAAGGGGGGCCGAAGACAAATAGACCCGGAACATGAGCCTCAAAGCTTATCTCTCACGACGGGTAGTGACGCCGCACGGCATCAGAGACGCGGCGGTGCTCGTCCAAGACGGACGAATTCTCGATATTGTTCCACCCGATCGATTGCCCACCGAGATTCCCAGGAAGGACTTTGGCGAGGCCGCCATTCTTCCGGGGCTGGTGGACTCCCACGTACACCTCAACGAACCGGGGCGAACGGAGTGGGAAGGATTCCGGACGGGAACGCGCGCGGCTGCGGCTGGCGGCTACACGCTGCTAGTGGACATGCCCCTTAACTGTTTGCCGGCAACGACGACCGTGGCTGCACTAGAGGCGAAACGCAAAGCCGCGAGCGGCCAGTGCCGTGCGGACTGGGCCGCAGGCGTGCCGGGATTCAAATGCTTCCTCATTCATCCCGGCATTGACGGCTTCACCATGGTCAATGAGCAGGAGCTACGCGCGGCCTTGCCGCATGTCTCGCGGACCGGCTTGCCGCTGCTGGTTCATGCGGAATTGCCGGGACCGGTGGACGCCGCAACAGAACGATTGGGGCATACGAACTGGAGCAAGTACGAGACCTATCTGCAATCGCGGCCGGATGAAGCGGAGCTCTCCGCGATTCAGCTCATGATCTCGCTGGGCCGCGAATATCATTTTCGTCCCCACATCGTTCATCTTTCCACAAGTAAAGCGCTGGACATGTTGCGCGCCGCAAAGTCGGAAGGGCTGCCGGTGAGCGTTGAAACTTGTCCGCATTATCTCCATCTTTCTGCGGACAAAATTCCTGACGGTCAGACGCTGTTCAAGTGCGCCCCGCCGATCCGCAGCCGGGAGAATTGCGAAAAACTGTGGCGCGGGCTTCAAGACGGAGTTATTGATCTAGTGGCGACGGATCATTCTCCGTGCCTGCCCGAGATGAAGCGTCTTGACGAGCGGAACTTTCGAACTGCGTGGGGAGGGATTTCCAGCCTCTCGCTGGCGCTGCCGGTGATGTGGACAGAGGCCAGCGACCGCGGATTCACGCTTGTTGATATCGCGCGGTGGATGGCGGAAGGTCCGGCGCGACTTGCCGGGTGCGCGACGCACAAGGGCCGCATCGCCAAGGATTTCGATGCCGACTTCGTGGTGTTTGAGCCGGAAGCCGGGTTCATTGCCACAGAGGACCATCTTCGATATCGCCATCGCGTTTCACCCTATCTGGGTGAAAAACTTCGCGGTGTCGTGAAGGCAACCTATCTGCGCGGAAACTGTGTATTCGCCGATGGGATATTTCCGGGAGAGCCAGGCGGTCGCGAATTGCGGCGATAACAGACTGATGAAAGCTTCAAAGAGACATTTGGAACTCTTGTTCTTTCCTGCCGAATGCTGCCTGCAAAAACATTTATAATCGTGCGCGATCATGATGCTCAGCCCGCAGAATCCGCGTGGGGAGCTTTCCGCCAGCGCGGGCGGATTCATCTGACTTGCTACGCCAAAGGGTGAGGTCGACAAATTTGCGAGAACGTCACATTGTCGGGGCGTCGGTGCCGCGCAAGGAAGGCTGGGACAAAATCACTGGAGCGGCACGCTATGTGGACGACATGGTTTTGCCCGGCATGCTCTACGGCGCAACCGTGCGTAGCAACATAGCGCGGGGAAAGATCAGAAAGATTTCTTTTGATCCGAGCATTGCGTGGGACCAATTTGTCCTGGTAACAGCAAAGGACATTCCCGGGAAAAACTGCATCTCCCTGATCCTGGACGACCAGCCTTGCCTCGCCTCCGATTCAGTGAATCACCCCGAAGAGCCGATTCTGCTTCTTGCCCATACAGACCGTCCTAAGCTTCGAAAGGCGATCGATGCGGTTTCCATCGAATTCGAGCCGCTCCCGCCCGTGTACACCATCGAAGAAAGCGAGCAGCAATCCACAATCATTTGGGGCACCGACAACACCTTCAAGAGCTACCTGGTGGAAAAGGGCGATGTGGATGCCGTCTGGAAGGAAGCGGCGCATATCGTCGAGGGCGAGTATTTCACCGGCGCGCAGGAGCAGCTGTACATCGAAAACAACGGAATCATCGCGGCTTTCGACCCGGAAAATGGAGTCACCGTCTGGGGCTCGCTGCAGTGTCCGTACTACGTTCACAAAGCATTGATGGCGCTGTGCAGCCTTCCGGAGGACAAGATTCGCGTCGTGCAAATGGAGACCGGAGGCGCGTTCGGAGGAAAGGAAGAATACCCGTCCATGATCGCCGGGCACGCGGCGCTCTTGGCCATGAAATCCAATCGGCCCGTGAAAATCGTGTACGACCGCATGGAAGATATGGTTGCTACCACGAAGCGGCATCCCTCGCGTACTCGCCATCGCACTGCCGTGAGCAAAGACGGAAAACTTCTCGGAGGCGAAATCGAATTCACCATCGATGGCGGAGCTTACGCGACGTTGTCCTCGGTGGTCCTGTCGCGCGGCACCATTCACGCCGGCGGTCCTTATTACTGGCCGAGCGTGCGCATTCGAACAAAGGCGCTGGCGA
>QHZC01000512.1 GCA_003224515.1 Acidobacteriota bacterium | reverse complement strand
GCGACAGAGAACTGCGCTCCGTTGTCGGAGCTCGTGGTGGCAGTCGTAGTGTAGGCAGATGACGTTGCGCCACCGATAGCAACGCTATTCTTCTTCCATTGATAAGCCAGAGGAGCGGTGCCCGTAGCCGCCACGGAGAAGGAAGCCGTCTGGCCCGACGTGACCGTCTGGCTCGTGGGCTGTGTGCTGATGGACGGCGCTACCGGAGCAGGGCTGTTGCTGCTCGAAACAATTCCAGAGCATCCCGAATTCACAATTGCGAGTAGTACCGCCAATAAGACTAGGGCCCAACGATTCATTGTGCGTCTCTTTCACGAGATCTTCTCCGGCGCTCGGCTGGTTGGTATCGAAATGGGACACCCAGCCGGAGAGTAAATGTTTTAGCCAGTCCGTTCCGGGTCGGACACAGTCCGGCTACTCGAGAGACACTAAACGGGATAACCTTGAGTCCACAACTGCTCGCAGGGCCAGAAATCGGGCCGTGAGGTTTCCGCCCACAAGGGATGTCGGCCTAAGTCCTACGCTGGCCAGAGGTGCAGGCTCTTACTTGTAAATCTATGTAAACAAGGGAGATAAATGAAATAAAGGAGTCAGGGAGCGAGAGGAAGGACAGGTGCCACTGTCCTCTTTGTCGGAGTAGGGGTTTAGCGGCGGAAAGAAAATGCTGACGGCATAAAGTTTGGTTCGCGGCCCGTGCAAATTGTCAATTTTGCTAAGTCAAGCGCCCGTCGACCATTCTGAACGCGCTGACACAAAGCACAAAGGCGCTTCAAGCACTGGCACCTTCCGCAGAAAACCTGGGAACTAGAGTAGGCACGAATTCGGCCGCCACGGCTTCCTCCCCCTGGCCGAAGCCATAATACTCGAAGCCGCGTTCCATCATCGCCTTGGGCTCGAGCAGATTGCGGCCGTCGACCACTAGTGGCCGGGCCATCAGGCCATGGATGCGCTCCCAGTCGAGCTGTCGAAACTCCTCCCACTCCGTCAGGATCAGGAGCGCGTCGACGTCTCGGGCTACTTCGTAGGGCTCACGGCAGCACTGAATCTGGGGAAAAATCACAGAGGTTTTATCCATCGCCTCCTGGTCATAGGCGCGCACCTGCGCCCCCTCTGCCAGAAGCCTGCGGATCACTTCCAGCGACGGCGCAAAGCGGATGTCATCGGTATTGGCCTTGAACGCCAAACCCAGTACCCCCACTTGCTTGTCCTTTACTACCCAAAGCGCCCGCCGAATTTTCTCAAGAAACACATCGATGCGGCGCTTATTCACGCGCTCGGCCTCCTTGAGCATGCTGAAGTCCACGCCGGCGCGCTCCGCCAGCCGGATGAACGCCTGGACATCTTTGGGCAAGCAGAAGCCGCCAAATCCGAGTCCCGCTTCCAAGAACCGCGGCCCGATGCGCGGATCCAGTCCCATCGCGCGCGTCACTTCATTGATATCGGCGCTTACCTTCTCGCATAGATCCGCGATCATATTCGCGTATGAGATCTTCACGGCTAGAAATGAGTTCGACGCGTGCTTTATAAGCTCGGCGCTGTTGATTGTGGTGACTACGAGCTTCGGCGGCTGCATCGAAGGACAGGCTCCCATGTGCACCGGGCAGCGGAACCGCCCTTCGAGGACGGGGCGGTAGATCTCTCGCAATTGCTTCTCTGAAGCATCGTCTTCCACACGCAGAACGATGCGGTCCGGATGCAAAAAATCCTCCACCGCCGTGCCTTCTCGCAGGAATTCCGGGTTGGAGGCCACGCGAAATTCCGCGCCAGCTTTTCCGCTGTAGACTCCAAGAGCACGCTTCAATTGCTGGCCCGTTTGCGCCGGGACCGTGCTCTTCTCCACGACCAGCTTCGGCGTGACGGATTCAGTGGCGATCAGACGCGCCACGTTGTCAATCGCAGACAGGTCAGCGTCGCCGGTCTCCAGTGGTGGCGTGCCTACACAGATGAAAATGACTTCGCCCGCCCGTACGGCTTCGCCGGCATCGCTGGTGAAGGAGAGCCTCTTGGCTTGGCAATTCGCTCCCAGCATGGCATCGAGATAGGGCTCGTAAATAGGCACCACGCTCGCCTTCAGGGAGGCGATGCGTTCCGGGTCGTTATCCGTGCAAACCACGTGGTGGCCGAGCTCTGCCAAGCATGTTCCTGTCACCAAACCCACATATCCGCAACCAATCACAGAAATTTGCACGTATGGCCTCCTAATTGCTGCCAATCAAATGGCCTTTCTATTGCCCACCTTTTACCACCAGACTCGCTCCCGCTATCATTTTGCGCAGAGAGCCAAGCCTCTGCACCAACCGTTGGATTGCAAAGTAATCGAGGCCCGCAGATCGAACAATCGGCTATATAACGGAGCGGGGGGCAAGGAAAATGCGGAAAATGGGCTAGGGTAGAAACCTTTATCCTTCAAAAGTTCATCTCAATCCCCATTCGAGGATTAGCCGGATTGCGGGCGCTTATGCGTGGGTCCACAATTACTCTCGGCCTTGGTGATTACAGCAAGGAGGCCACGGTCAGCCGGACCACCCGCAGCCGCGTGTACCCACAGGTTTCCTGGTGGGATCCGCGCATTGCCGTTTCGCGGAACGCCTAAACGGGCGCCAGTTGTCCTCCGACCCTGGCGGCCTTTATCCCGCTCCGCTTTATCCCGTCTTGACGCGGCAAGATGGCTCCTATAACGTTCTGGCTGAAGACAAAGTGGAACTTAGCAATTCTAGTTTTGTCCTGTCCCCGCACCGTTGAACGGAGAGTTGATCTCCAGTCTGGCTCTTTACCTTGATGGGAATACCTTGCGAAAAATCCGGCTTGGCACGTTGAGGAGTCGGCTTGGAAGGCCCGGCCGATTCTTCTCCACGTCCGCCGACCAGACAACAGAGCCGGACCTTGCGGTGGCGGGACCGGTCACGAGCTTCCAATTCCTTAGGCCAGGAGTCTTTGCAGGAAACGCGCTGCCAACCTTGGATCGGGAACCGACAGCCAGAGTAATCGGCACAATGCCCAACAAGAGCAACCTGAAACGATCGATCGGCAACCCTTTTCACTGGACCGTGACGGACCCATGAAGTGCGGGATGCACTCTCGATCTGGAAAGATCAGTTTTTCGTGCATCTGGGCTAGGGGAGTGGCATAGAATCTGCTTCGAACCTTCCCCTCAATCGGCCGAGTCAGTCGAGAGGTTTCTGGGCCAATTGGCAGCCACTTCCTGGAACTGAAGTCCAACACAAAAGCGGCCGTTGGGGAGCCGCTGACAATAGACAACGCGGGCGAGGGCTCGAAGATCACCCACAAGCGAGCTGATCATCAGTCGTTCATTCAGCTCCCTGGCCCGTTGCGTCAAAACCCGCATTCCCAAAGAGCACACATTTTCGGTCGTCGTCCGCTCTGCAGCGGCCGGATCCTGGACGCTGGAAATCTGAACCGGGACAGCCAGCCGAATCCGTTTCTCAAGTCGTCCTGACATGTGGGGCCTGGCCTCCAAAGCTGGGCTCGAATTGATCGCATCGGACTGGACGATGCAAACTCTTTGTGAACTGGACTTCCTCACGGCTGGCACCCTGCAAACGATCCGATATGCCAACCAGCTCTCTAAGCCTCCGCTGTAACGAGGAAGGGCCTCGGCCGACGCCGTTTTTCTTCGTACATGGCCTCGTCGGCCAGGATCATCAATTGTTCAATCGATGCCGGGCTGCGTGGGCTTGTGGGGTCGAACCGCACCGCTCCCAAACTGATCGATAACGCGTAACGCGAGTGTCTCGCATTAAGTTCATTCAAGTTCTGTTCGAGGCGAGCGCGGATGGTTGACTCGCTGTGACCGGAAACCTCCAAGGCCAGTACGGCAAATTCGTCACCGCCAAACCGCGCAATCACATCCGAATCCCGAAACGTCTTTTCAAGAACCTGCGCGGCGCGTACCAACGCCAGATCGCCTTCGGCGTGGCCAAACTTATCATTGATCTGCTTTAGCGCATCCACATCGGCGAAGAACACCAAGATCGCACGACCGGACCGGCGCCCGAGTTTCAATTGCCGCTCCGCAAGGGCCAGGAATCCACGGCGGTTATACACACCTGTCAGTTCGTCGCTGAGCGCGAGGTTGCCCAGTTCTGCTTGCAGCATGTATTGTTTCACTGCGCACTGAATGGCTCGCATCAGGAGTTTATTGGTCGAGCCATTCTGCGCGGTGCCGAGCCGCCCGGCAGCTGACTTCGTGCGCACGTCTTGCAGTAACTTGGCAAGCTCTCCGTTGGCCTTCGCGAGCACTGTTTCGAGGATCTGGTTTACGGCTTCATTTCCACGCGGAAGATTCAAGGGAGAAACGTCAAAGCCAAAGTGTGAGTCGAGGTCAATCCCTAAGCTCGAGGCTCCGCTTATTTGGGCCACGGATGTCACCAGATCCTCGCGCCAACGAACGCCCTTCTCTAATTTGTAGGAACACATTGGCATTCTTGTTCACTTTCACTTTCCGTGCGTTGCGCCAGTGCGATTCCAGAATGTCCTGGCGAATTCTCTGGCCTGAATGCAATCGGTGTAGGCCCCCTCCTCAGCTCTGCCAGCAGCACTCGTGCGTCGCCCAGGAACAAAAAACGCCGCGCAAAACTCTCAAGTTCGGCCAAGTTCTCCGGAAAGCCCCGGAGCCATAGGCTTCTCAGAAGTGCGGGGGAAACGGGCAGCGGGGCGCGTCTTTGTTTCATCGCAAGAAGCGCGATGACGTCCCCAAGCATCTGTGCCATGCTCTTCCTCAATTCGAACGGCACGATTTTTGCCTCTTGTGCCACCGCCGGTTTATCCCTAACTCCAGCCAAATTGTAACGATCGAAACAACTTGCATACCCTTGAGGTATGGCCGCCACCGTCTTATGCTTGGTTGAAGGTTCGGGGGTTGTCCTAAATGAGGTGGGTGCCTTATGCACAGTGGCGGCCCTCCTTTCTTGCTGCAGAATAGCCGGTTATCAAGTCTTTACAATCCGGTGAATGACCCCTTTGGAATAGGTAGAATCCTCGAAAGAGGGCTACTGATAAGCCCGCCTGCAGAGGTCCGCACCTCGGCGGATGAAGAGACCAGCATTCAGGCGCGCTCCCGAAAAGCCCAGTCATTACCCACACAAT
>QHZC01000075.1 GCA_003224515.1 Acidobacteriota bacterium | reverse complement strand
CTCGCCTCGCGGCTCGGCCCTTGCGCTTCGCTATCACTTCACCTCCATCTGGTTGTGAAGAGGACTTGCACCTCCAAGCTGTCGATCATGCTCGGCACACATAGAAGAGACGGCAGAGGGTGACCTGACTCTGCCGTCTTGTTTCTCTCCACGTGCTTGCTTTTTCTGAAAGACAAAATACCGGAGACGCTACTCTTCGTCGCCGTCGAGGCCATCCAGTGGAGTGATGGTGCCGAAGAGTCCGTCTTGTTCATTGTTTATGCCGGCAGTGAAAAACAGAGTGTTTGCGGGACCGGCGTTCGCGTCATTGCCAAACGTGAGCGACCACAATCCGTCAATGGTCAAGATGGAGTCGTCCGGATTCTTCAGGAAGCCCATGAATTTGTAGGTGAATCCGTTAAAGGCGGCGATCCAACCACTGCCGAAGTTGCCAACCAGAATGGCGTTGCTGAACTCACCGAAATCGCGCGTAGTCCAAACAACTCCCCAGGGCGCATTTAACCAAGAACCATGCTGGAGATGGCCGATGTGCTTCCCGGTGGGCATAAAGATTTCAACGAAGCCCAAACCGTCGCCCGCCACGTCATCGTGTCCGGCGGCGTCCTGTTTGGCATAAGTGACGAAGAGGCTGCCGCCGATGTTCTGAATGTTGAAAGGCGCGAAGCCGTGCGGAATTTCCTCAGCCTCGAACGCATCGCCGCCAAGGTGCACGGGCTTGAAATTGGTGTCATAGACTTCGACGCGAGCCTTCCGGAAATTGGTGACATACAGGAAGCGGTTTCCATCGATTTCCCCGGTCGTCGCGCCTTTGTAAACCGCACCATCGGGGCTGCCGTTATTCGAATTGTCGACGACCAGCACGGCATTCTGTCCCCCGGCCCAGCCGGAGATGGTTCCATCTTCTGTCACGAAAATGAAGCGAGCGGATTTGCCGGGAGCGATCAGAAAGTCGGTGGAACTGCCATTGAAGACCACGCCGGTGGGGGTCGACAGCGTTCCCGCCGGTGAGCCATTCGGGGGTGAAACGGTGACGGTGCCAGTGCCGTTAATGGGAATGAGGACGCCAGCGCCGGTGTAGAGCGTGGAAGTGCCGGAGTTATTGTTTCCCACCCACCAGGGACTTGTGGAACTGCGAGTCAGTCCCCACGGATTTCTCAGATTGGGGTCAGGAGGGTTTGGGGTTGTGATGGAAGCTAGATTCGAAACGAGGTTAGTTTGTTTGTAGTGCTGCGCTTGAGTGACAGCAGGGAGCAGAAAAATCGAAAGTGCAAAGACAGCGAGGAATTTCAAGAACTTCACTGTGAACTGCATCAGGGAATCCTCTCCTAAGCGAGATTGTCGAAGCGAAACACGTCCCACGCATTTCGCGAACGAGCCTCCACCTGGCTGGACCCAGGCTGGTTGGATGCAAGCTGGCTACCAATAGACACAATATTTGTAGTGCCTCATTCGTATTGAGAACAAGCGACTTGCGGTGGCATGAGAGGATGAGGAAGAGCCCGGTTTCTGAAAATTGAATCCGGAACGCTAATAGGGATACGGAAGTCTGGAGATTCCGATTCCAAGGCGCCCGGGGAACCTAGGCGAAAAATGATTTCCGGCGGCCTCCCCAGCTAGGCACAACGAAGGACGATAAGACTGATCTCGGGAGGCACACCAAGGCGTACGGGAGCGCCGACCGTTCCCAGGCCACGGTTCACATAGATATGAGCCATGGGCGACGATGGCGAGGCAAGGAGCGATGGGCTGAACGCCCGAGTGGCGGAAGCGTTGGCAGCAGCACGTTCATTGGGAGCGGGCGCGAACAGCGGTCGCTGGTAGAGGCCCGCGATGTAATCAGTGATGAAGCGCGCGGGGCTCAGGCGATGGTCGAGGATTTCGACCTGGATCTGGCCGCCGTGGGTGTGACCCGCAAGGGAAAGCTCGATGCCGAGTTCGGCGGCGCGATTAAAGGTATTGGGGTTGTGCGAGAGGAGAATGTTGGGCATATCGCGGCGGACGAGCGGCTCCACACGGGCGAGGGTCTGCTGCCGCTGGCCGCGGGAAGTACGTTCGCGTTGGTAATCGACGCCGATGAGGTTGAAAGGCGCTCCCTTGAAAGTAATCTGTGCGTTTTCCTGGCGCAGCAGTTTCATGCCCGCCTGCGCGTAGAGATAAGCCGCTTCGTCTTCCGCGCGCGCGTAGATTTCATGGTTGCCGTTGCAGCCCCAGATGCCAAACGGAGCGTAAAGACGGCGAATCTCATCGACGCAATCGGCGATCGAGTCACCGCTCCCGGTGATGAGATCACCGGTGACCACGGCAAGATCGGCGCCGAGTTCATTGGCCATATCCACGGCGCGGCGCACCTGCGCGCGGGACATGTAACTGCTGAGGTGAATATCGCTGATCTGCACAATTTGCATGCCGTCGAGAGCGGACGGCAAATTGGGCAATGGAATCTCGACGCGGCGGACCTGGTAGTTAAGGCGTTCGGCAGCGAAACCGTACATAGCACCGAGGAACGGAGCGGCGCCGGCGGCGGCTGTGGCGGCGCGGAAAAAGTAGCGGCGGCCCGGGTCGGCAACCGCCTCCGCGGAAGCGAGTGTGGCACCTCGCTGGGCGACGGCTTTCTTCGCCGTTGCCGTGTGCAGCCATCTCCACACGCGCTCGACTCCGTGGACGGTCCTGACGGCGAGATAGGCGAAGAGCGCGCTGAAAAACCAGAGGCCGGTAAGAGCCATAGTTAAGGAGTTCTGGCGAGCAAAACCCCCGTGACCGAGGCTCAGGCCCAGGGCCATGGTGACGATCACCCAGAGGAGCAGGACTAGGTAGACGAGCCTGGCCCCAACCCGGAGTGACACCCGACCCCAATGCGAGGTGACGCGCCAGAGGGCGCGGTACCAGAATCGCTGCGAGACATAAAACAGCGTCAAAATACTCAAAACGACGGCGATGCGCAGCAGTAGAAAGCCCCAATTCACGTTGACGGCGCCCCCTCCGAATCCAAAATACAAGCTTATCACGCAGGCCTTGGTAATTTTCCAGGACGGAGGCGACTTTACGGCGTAAGATGAACCCCCCGCGGTGGGCCGGAGACCGCAGTCTAGGTCAATGCTGGTTGGGGGAAACGCCCGGCAGAACGGTCCGTCTGAAGGAGAGAACGTCCGGTTTCCGGGCGAAACGGAGGAGAAAATTTATGAAGAAGTGGAATGTGCTGGCGAGTCTTGTGCTGGGGGCTGGGTTGGCTGTGGCCCCAGCGGTGGCGCAGGAAGCGGCAAAGAAGAAAGAGCCGCCGAAGGCGGCAGTAAGTCCGACGCAAGCGGTGGTGGAGCAATGGAACGACATCGGGCGGAAGCTGATCGCCATGGCGGAGGACTTCCCCGAGGACAAGTACGAGTTCAAACCAAATCCGGAGCATCGCAGCTTCCGGGAGGGACTCCTGCACGTTGCGGATGTGAATTATTTCTTCACCAACCCGGTGAAGGGAGAGAAGCCACCTGTCCAAGAAGATTTCTCGAAAGACAAACTCAAGAGCAAGGCGGAAGTGGCCGCTTACGTAAAGAAATCCTTCGCCGACGGCGCAGCGGCGATCAAAGCGAAGGGCGATGCGGGGCTGAATTCCCTGGTCGTCGATCCGTACGCGAATCGGCAGGTACGCGTGATTGACTTAGCCTACGGCTTCATGGAGCACTCGGGAGAGCACTATGGACAGCTGGTGGTGTACTACCGCGTGTCAGGATTGGTGCCGCCGGAGTCAAGGCCGAAGAAATAGATGCAAAGGACGCAAGAGAACTGGGGAATTAGAGGAAAAGCCGGACTCCGAGGAATTGGCGGGCGCGCGAGCATCGCGCCTGTTCTTGTTTGAAGGAGAAAATCGAATCGGCATTCTCCAGTTGCATATGTAGCGAGGTTCGATTCGGCTAGGAAGTGGCGGCGCCAGCGGCGCCATTGTCGAGGAGGGCGATGAGTTGTTCGGGATCGCTGGTTGGCGGTAGGCATGTCTGGCCGGAGCACACGACGGCTACGGCTTTGTCGGCGGGGAGATGAGGGAGAGTTTCTTTTAGGGCGGCGAGATGGAGTTGCGGAGTCTCAGGAGTGACACGCAGGACGGATTTGCCGAAACGGAAGACGCGGTGAGCGGTGGCTTCGAGGACTTGCGCGGCAGGATCGTTCGTATCGCCGGTGATGACGACCTGCAGAGGATGATTCGCGAAGAGCGTGGCGGCGAGGCCGTAGGTGGCGGCGAAGAGGCCGTACTGCGGGGCGATGCCGGCGAAGGCTTCGAGCGTTTTTTTGGCGAAAGCGTAGTAGCGGTGGTCGCCGGTGAATGCGTGCATTCGAATCAGGGCGATAGCAGCGACGGAATTCGCGCCGGGCGTGGGTGAATCCTGAAAGGGCTTGCGGCGGACGTCTAGACCGCCCATGGGCGGGGCATCGGAAGGACGATCGAAGAAGCCGCCGCCTTCGGCGTCACCGTAATGAGCGATGGCGAGGTCCATCGTTTTTTGCGCGGCGCTGAAATAGCGGGGATCAAGGGTGGCCTCGTAGGCGTCGAGGAGCGCGAGAACGCTGAAGACTTGATCGTCGAGTGAACCTTCCAGGGAGGGGCCGCCGATGCGGTGGCCGAAGCCGCGGGATTCGCTCCAAACTTCTTGCAACATGCGGTCGAGAGTTTTCAGCGCAAACTTGCGACAGTCTTCCGCGATCCAAGCTGTGCCGATGACACGAGCAGCTTCAAGATAGGCCGAGACAAACATGGCGTTCCAAGACACGTACATCGTCTTATCTACGAATGGCGTGGAACGGGCCTCGCGTGCTTTGAGCATCTTCGCTTCCGCGCTCAGTTTGAGGCGGATGATTTCGTCTTCCTCTTTTTTGAGAATTTGAGCGATCTCGGAAAACCCACGAGCGATCCAAAGAACATTTTTGGCCGGATTGTGATGCATCTCTCCATGGGGCTCAACATCGCAATAGAGCTCAATCACGCGCGATTCTTCCGGCGTGAGAACGGCACGAACTTCGTCGAGGGTCCAAGTGAAGTAGTCACCGTCATCGTCCAATGAGTAGTCGGCATCCTGGCTGGCATAGAAGCCGCCATTTTCCTGGTCGGAGAGAACCACATTGACCCAGAGGATGATTCTTTCGGCTACTTCCTCAAAGAAAGAAGACTTTGGATACCCAGACGTCCGAGAGGGATCCATATCGCTCAAGGTAAATCTGGAGACGCGAAGATAATTTTTTAGCAGCTCGGAATTGTCGTAGGACATTTTCTCGAAGTGGGGAACGAGCCAGCGCTCATCGACGGAGTAACGATGGAAACCGCCGGCGAGCTGGTCGTGGACGCCGCCGCGGGCCATTTTTTCGAGGGTGGTCTCGGCCATGGCGAGGAGATGCCTATCCTTGGTTTGCTGGTAGCGCTCGAGGATGAGGTCGATGGCCGAGGAGTGCGGAAATTTCGGGGCGCGGCCAAAGCCGCCGTTCTTCATGTCGAAGAGTTGGCTGACAGATTTGATCTGCGCTTCGACCACGTCGAGGTCGAATTCGGCGCGGGCGCCGGTGAAGACTTCGGCTTCGGAGACGGCGTCGGCAAGAGAGTTGGCGGCGCGCTCGAGATCGGCGCGTTTGTTGCGGTAGGAATCGGCGACGGCGAGCAATACGCGGCGAAAACCGGGGCGGCCCATTTGGTCTTCGGGCGGGAAATAGGTACCGCCAAAAAACGGCTTTCCGTCGGAAAGCAGAAAACCGGTCAGCGGCCAGCCACCTTGGCCGGAAATGGCGCTGATCGCGGATTGGTAGCGGGAATCGACATCGGGACGCTCGTCGCGGTCCACTTTCACCGCAACAAAATGCTCATTGATGATTTTGGCGATTTCGGCGTTTTCATAACTTTCGCGGTCGATGACGTGGCACCAGTGGCACCAGACGGCGCCGATGTCAAGGAGGATAGGTTTGTCCTCGGATTTGGCGCGGACGAAAGCGGCGTCGCCCCATTCATGCCAGTCGATGGGCTGGTGTGCAGCGGAGCGCAGATACGGGCTGGCGGAGTCTTTCAGGCGGTTTTCGGGATGGTCGGTCAAAGTCGCTCACAGTTTGAGTCGGCGAAGAACGGGCGGTTTAGGTCCTTTACGGGAAGGCCGCAACCGTTGATCGCTGCGCTCAATATGACACCGGAACAAAAGCACCGGTCTCGTTCGGCTCAGGACAAGTTTAGACCCGCCAGTACAAAAACGCTCGTCGATGTGAAATACCTAAATTATTGGATGGTGTCGCCGGGGCCGAGGTCGCGCGGATCGAGCGGTTTGCGGCTCGCGAATCCTTCGTCCTGGCGATGGTAAAAACGGATGCGGTCCTCGCCGAGCTTCCAGCAGAGATAGACGTCCACCTTATTGATGACAGCGGGAAAATCAAGGAGGCCGACGTCGAGGTCCTTGATGAGACATCCGGTTTCGAGAATGCGGTTGAGCGCGGACTTGAGCGTTTCGGCAAGCTGCTGGTGCTGCATGCGGACCGCGGCCAGTTTTTCGTAGGGGACGATCACGCCACCCATCATCATGATGCGCGCAGAGACCGCGGAGAACTCATTTTCCAGACCAGAGAGCTTCTTGCGAGAATCCATGGCCTCGACGAGAAAGGGTTCGAGTTCCTGCCGCGTGCGCTCCGCTTCGGTCAGCGTAAAGAGACGCTGCGGTGGTTCTGGAGTTTCGTCTTGTTCCTGATCGTCGTCTTCGTCTGCCATCGTGTTTCCGTTCGGCGAGCGCTTCGCACCGGCAAAGGCGGACAGATTACCCTTGGCCTGGTTCAGGGTAAAAAGTCTCTCTTACTGATGCTAGCGCAAACTGAGCATGCGGTCGAGAGCAACCCGCGCATGGTGGCGAGTGCGCTCGTCAACGGAAATGCGGTTAACGACGTTGCCTTCGCCGAGGTTTTCGAGCGCCCAGAGGAGATGCTGTGGAGTGATGCGGAACATCGTAGTACAGACGCAAACGCTGGGATCGAGCGAGATGACTCTGTGGTTCTTCAATTCCTTGCCGAGGCGGTTGACGAGGTGGATTTCAGTGCCAACGGCCCACTCGGTGCCGGCCGGAGAAGCCTGAATGGCTTTGATGATGCCCTCGGTCGAGCCGATTTGATCGGCGGCCTCTGCGACTTCGAAGCGGCATTCGGGATGGGCGATGACGCGAATTCCGGGATGCTCTCGGCGAACGCGCTCGACTTGCTGCGGCGTAAAGCGCTGGTGCACGGAACAATAGCCCTTCCAGAGTATGATGCGCGCGCCGTGAATCGCTTCGGGCGTGTTTCCTCCAAATTCCTCGTAGGGATCCCAAACGATCATTTGCTCGAGCGGGATACCCATGCGATAGCCGGTGTTGCGGCCGAGGTGTTCATCGGGAAGGAAGAGAACTTTTTCGCCCGTCTCGAAGGCCCATTTCATGACCCCGGCGGCGTTGGAGCTGGTACAGACCGAGCCTCCATGCTCACCGGTAAAGGCTTTGATGGCTGCAGTGGAGTTCATGTAGGTGACAGGGATGATCTTGCGCGAATCGAGGAGAGAACAAAGTTCGCTCCAGCAGGCTTCCACCTGGCCGATGTCGGCCATATCGGCCATGGAGCAACCGGCGTTCAGGTCGGGCAGGACGACAATCTGATGTTCGCGGCGAAGAATGTCTGCGCTTTCGGCCATAAAGTGAACGCCGCAAAAGACGATGTAGCGGCCCTCGGCCTGCGAAGCCTGGAAGGCGAGCTTGAGGGAGTCACCGCGAAAATCGGCAAACTTGACAACTTCGTCGCGCTGGTAGTGATGGCCCAGAATCACGACGTCTTTGCCCAGGCGGGCCCTCGCGGCCGCGATGCGGTCATCAAGAGCATGGTCCGGCACAAGAAGGTACGAATCGAAGTCGCACCCGACCCCGGCTTCGATCTCGGGCGCGCGGACGGTGGCCGGTTGGTCTGCGCCGATGAGGGTGCCCGAAATGGATACTAGGTTGCCCATGGATTGTGTTTTGTCTGCTTAGAGGCTATTGCTAAACGGTCCCTGATCTCTGCCTGGAAACTTCATTTTCTCATATTTCGGCCAATTCCCCACTAACCGCCAATAAATACCATGGTTCGAGACGGTGGTACGAAGCCGGGCTCATTGATGCGATGGCCCGCCTCTTTTTCCATCACAATAGAACTTATATAGCTGACCAAATCCTCGTCGGACGCCCCTTCGCGCAGCATCGCTCGCAGGTCATGGTCGTCCTTGCTGAATAGGCAGGTGCGGAGCTTGCCGTCGGCGGTCAGCCGGATGCGCGAGCAGTGACCACAGAAGGGCTGGGTCACCGGGGCGATGAGGCCGATTTCGCCGGGCGCGCCGTCGGCAAAGCGGTATTTGCGAGCGGTCTCGCTGCGCTCGTGCGGAATCTGCTCAAGCGGCCAGCGCGCGTGGATGCGCTGGTGGACTTCTGCAGCGGGGACTACCAGGCCGCGCGTCCAGTGGCGGTCGGCATCGAGCGGCATGAATTCGATAAAGCGCATGATCACGCCGGTTTCGCGGGCGAACAAAGCGAAAGCTTCCACTTCGTCGTCATTGAGGTCGCGGACCAGGACGGCATTCACTTTGGCGGGCGCCAGTCGTGATTTCTGCGCGACATCGATGCTGTGCATCACCGTTGAGAAGGACTTGGTTCTGGTGATGCGTTCGAATCGCTCGGGATCGAGCGAATCGAGGCTGATGTTGATGCGGCGGAGGCCGGCGGCAAGGAGCCGGTCGCAACGTTCGGCCAGCAGGTGACCATTGGTGGTCATGGAGAGGTCCTCGACGCCGAGGGTATGGAGGCGGGCGATGTAGCCCTCGACGCCGTCGCGGACGAGTGGCTCGCCGCCGGTGATGCGGATTTTGCGGATGCCGAGGCTGAGGAGGATCCTGGCGAGACGGTCGAGCTCGGGCCAGGACAAAATTTCATCGTGATCGCGGTAGTTTTCGGGGGTGATGGAGATGCGCAGGTCGGTGATCTGACGGCCGAATTTGTCGTGAAGGGTCATAGTCCGTGGTATTTATTTGATGCAGCCCCCGCAACCTTGACGCAACCGAAGCTATAAGACAAACCCGCCCGATCCATGCTGGGAATCGGGCGCTCACCGGAAAATATACATTTTCGGCGTGATCGCTCCTTTCCAAGCACGGATTCACCTCAAGAGAGGCTCGCCGTAAACGGGAGGCCCGGGCGTTTCCCCCCAAACCCTCAGCCCCGATCATTTCTCGGGGCATCGCCCCTGCAGCCATGGGTTATCTCTCCCGTAGGCCTCAGGGGTCGGAGTTACAACCCTAGTGTACTCTCCAGGCACGAGGGGTGCAATTGGGGCTAACGTGCAACGCCAACCGAAGAGGCGTCATGGATTGTGATAGAGTTTTGGCCACGTCATGCGGATCTTCGTTTTGGGGGCCGGAGCGACCGGCTCCCTTCTCGCACAATTGCTGGAGCGGCAAGGACATACGGTCTGGTGCGGAGACCGCGATCCGGGGCGCGCGCGGCGCTTCCTGGGCAAAAAAAGCACCATCGCGGTAACGGAGGTGAACGCGCGAAATCTGCGCGGAATCGTGAAGGCCGCAAAGGGCTGCCAGCTCATCGTCAACGCCTCGGCTTCAGTCTTCAATGAGATTGTCTTGCGCGCGGCGCTACGGCTGCGCGCGCATTACGTTGACCTGAGCTCCCACCTGACGCGCCATCCCTTTAGAGCCGAACAGTTTCGCTATGTGAAGAAATTCGAGGAAAAAAACCGTATGGCGCTGATCAATGCCGGAGCGGCGCCCGGGCTGACAAATTTGCTCGTCAAGCGCGCGGCGGAATTGCTGGACGAAGTCCAGGCGGTGCACATCCGCCTGTACGAAAGCAGCGAGAGCGACGATCCTATCTCTCAATGGTCGCCGGAAGTATCCTTTGACGAGGCGGTCTCGCACCCACGCATCTATCGCAATGGAAAATTTCAATTGGGCAAGCGCTTTTCGGAGATTGAGAAGTTTCGATTTGCTGATTCCATCGGCAGCGTGCGCGTCGTGCTTGCGGCGCAGGATGAAGTAGCCACACTGCCCCGTTTCATTCCGATGCGGGATCTGGACGTAAAAATCGGCGGGAATGAGATTGACCGGCTGCGGCGCTGGCATAAACAGGGAAGGCTGTCCAGGTCACGCGGGATGGCCCGGCATCATTTTCCTCAGACTTCTTCTCCTCGCATGATTGCCAAGCTGATTCGCCAGGGAATTCTACAGAACGCTCGTTTCGCTGCGGCCGTGCTGGTAAAGGGAGTGAAGCGCGGCAAGAAAGAAGACCAGCACCTGCTGATGCGCAGCGATTGCACGTTTCCCACGCTCTATCAGATTCGGCAGCAAGGACGGTATACCACGCCAGTAGCCTACGCGACGGCGCACATCGCGGCACTTTTCATCAAATATCTCCCCCGGGATCTCGCGGGAGTCTTTGCGCCGGAGATACTGCCCGCGGAAACCCGCCGGGCCATCCTCGCAGGAGTCCGCAACCACAAAATCCGCGTCACGCACAAAACAACCGTACTAAGACACGACGGTGAAGACGAAGAAGAATTCTAGCCGATTCGAGCCGAGGATCAGTCCGCGGAAGCGGGCTTTGCATTTCCAGAAAAGTGGATGGTGATTAGGAACCCATTCGTCCCGTCGTAGGAAAACTTGTGACCGTCCCCTTCGAAGGCTTCGTGCTTGCTCTTCCACATGCGGAAGCCGTCGTTGGACTGCGCCCCCCAGTATTTCAAGTTGCGCATGACAACTTCGTGGTGGGGATCATTTCCGTTGACGCGTTCCAGAATGACCTCGCCCTTGCCATTGTTCATCTTGGCGTGAGCCACGCCATCCTTCGAGTCCACATTCCACGAGAACGCAGCGGTTTCAGCTGCCTTTTTCTGCCACGGAATCGGATAGAGCTGGCCGAGGATGTCGCCAAGTGCGGCCTGCTGCTCCTTGCTGACGCTGGGATCGAAGTTCACCACCAACCAGGAATCCTTGCCAGTGCTCCAGTCGCTGCCCAGATCGGTAGCGATCCAAACCTTGGCGCCATCCAGCTTGGTGTCTTTGTAAAAGCCCTTGTCCACTTTGAGGACGAGGTTGGCGCGGCAAAAATGTTCATCCATATGATGCTCACCCATATGATTTGTGGAATGGGTGTTGAAGTAGCAGGGACAGAACATGTCGCAGCTGCAAGCTTCAATGTAGCTGGCGGTCATGTCAAAATCGGGTTTGGAAGTTTTCTCCTGCGCGGGCAAAGTGAAGTACATGAGGCTGGCAGCAACCGCAAGGAGAAGAAGCAAAAGCAGACGGGGCATGCGTGGCATGGTTCCTCCATTAGAAGCGTTCCGGAAAGGGCTCGACTGGGGTTAAGGCAAGTGTATTCCTGAGACCCAACAGAAACAAGACCCATATAAACGTGGCTTCACCAACCGCGGTTCGGCGAATGCGGCCGCGCTTGTTGCCGATATTCGCGGGAAGCGTAGACATCACGCACAAGGCCACGGCCTTCAAACACAACCGCAAAGACGATCAGGAATTCTGGATCCTATAATAAAGGCGAACCGCTACTTGTGGCTGGCGGTTCCCACCTTCGTCAGAACTTGTAGCCGACACCAAACGAAATGACCGGGTAGAACTTGTAAGATGACGCGTTCTGATTCAGCTTGTTTTGCTCCGTCACCATATGACTTTGTACCGTTGGGTCGCTGCTGATCGCACGGCAGTTGGTGCCGATGGCGTCGGCGCAAACGCTACCGCTCAGATTGAGCTTGATATTTGGCGGCCCGTGGTAGGCGGCCCCAGCCTCAATGGACACACTAAAGCGCCGATGGCTGCGCGGAACCAGATTGCCCCATCCGAAGAGAAACATTGGGGCGGCTGGATTGAGGCTGAGCTTCCCCGTGCCGTTGACCGGTTGAGCCGCGTCACTGAAATAGGTTGTGCCACCCAGGGTAAAACTTTGACCACCCGGGACGGCAGCGTTGGCGTTAACGCGGTTCCCGTTATAGACGAGCAGGCCCGGGCTAAGATGAAAGCCACCCCCGAAAGGAAAGAAATCAAGCAGCGCCGGGATAGACCGCAAATGCAGCGTGCCTAGGTAGGACACGCCATCTTTATTGAAGGTGCGGTCGTAACTAAACGCACTGAACCCAACCCTGGCATTGAAACGCTGCGCAAGCTGAAGGGCTACCTCTGCACCGGCACCCAGACTCGAAACCTTGATGACTACGCCAACTGGGAACCGCTCTTCGCCCGAAGCGTTGGGCTTAGGTGTTGCCGGATTCGATCGCGCTTCCGAAACCTCTGGAAGTGCTCGAGCGTCGTCATAGTGCTTGTCGGGAATGCAAGTTGCCATGGAAGGTATGGCGCAGCTTACCAACCACAGGACGGAAAGGAATAGCCGGAGCTTTCTCAAAGTGATCCTCCAAACATGAATTATTATAGTGTGCCGGGAGGGGACTCCGTGAGCGAAACCCAAGGAAGTGACTATTCTTGTACCATATTCTGTGAGGCACGGGGCGACGCATTTAGTTGGATTTTTCCAATGATTTCCCGCTGCTGCGCTGGCTCCGCTGATGTTGCCGGTGGAGACGGCAAACGCTGGGCGAGCGGAAGAGCAAGTTGACGACTGATTTGCCTTTCATGGCCGCAATACTTGGACCGCGAGAATTGACTCTTCAACCAAAAGGCAAGGATACTTGCGGCGACTACGGTCGCGCTTCGAAAATTAGATTGAACGGGGTCTCGGTGGCGCGGCGGAATTGCGAGAAGCCTCCCGAGATCACCACTTCGCGGAGCCGCTTTTCTCCCGCCTGCGCTCCGAGCGCCAGGCCCACCTCCTGGGACAGAGAGGCCGGCGTGCAAATGAGAGCCGACGCACCGTAGAAGGCGCGTCCGATGGGGTTGAGATTGTCCTCGAGCTTGTCGCCGGCAAAGGGTTCCACGATCATCCAAGTGCCGTCCTTCTGCAGTGTGGTGTGAACATGTGCCGAAGCGCCGGCGGGATCGCCCATATCGTGCAAACAATCGAAAAAGGTGACGAAGTCGTAGTCCTTGCCGGGATATTCCTTAGCCTTGGCCACTGCGAAGCGGATGCGGTCGCCCACGCCGGCGTCTTTGGCGCGCTGCTTCGCGGTTTCGATGGACTTGTCATGGTAGTCGAAGCCGATAAACTCAGATTTCGGATACGATCGGGCCATCAGAATCGTGGATGCACCAAGGCCGCAGCCCACATCGGCGACACGCGCGCCACTTTTCAGCTTTGCTTCAACGCCGGTCAGCGCGGGAATCCATGCGCTGATGAGATTTGCGGCATAACCAGGACGAAAGAAGCGTTCCGTGCCCACGAAGAGTTCGTGGTGGTGTTCGTGCCAGCCCATGCCTTGTCCGGTCTTGAATCTTTCCGTCAATTTTTCTTCAGCCTTCACGGCGGCTAAAGCACACTGAAAAGCTCCCGGCAGGAAAACCGGGCTGTTCTCGTCGGCCATGGCAAAAGCTTGTTCCTCGCTGAGATGAAATTTTCCATTCGACGAATCATAGGTCACGTAGCCGCCGGCGGCTTGTGCGCTCAGCCACTCGCGCACATAACGTTCGGCGGTCCGAGTGCGCTTGGCTAACTCTGCCGGAGTCTGCGGTCCGCCGGAAGCGAGCGCTTTGTACAAGTCGAGCTTGTCGCCGATGCGAATCAAAGCGGCATTGAAGGTGGCGCCAAAATCCACAATCGCTTTCCTGAGGAATTCGTGCAGTCTATCCTGATTCAGTGCCATGTTAATGGTCTCCGTTCGAATGAATAGGGTGGAGCCGAGTTAAGGCGGATTGTATGACCGGTGGGCCGCAGCGGCAAGAACAGAGTTTCAGCAGCAGCGGTTAGGGCGCGAATAACGGCGGTTGAGTTGTTCCACGTAGAACTCGGCCGGCGTGAGTGTGCGGCACGAACCAGGCTGCCTGCGACGCGAACGAAGGTAGCTTTCATAGGCCGCATCCCCGCACCATTCGCGAAGGCCACGCCAGAAACGGCGCAGGAAGCGCGACGTAGTCTTTGCAGCCTTTCTCATCAGTCATCTCCATGGGCAGCGCCAGAGAAGTCCGCGGCCCACCGCGTGGCGACGTAGGGAGACTCGTGAAGCACGGGCTCCTTGCGGCGGGTGAGAATCGAGTACCACTGCGCGAGCGCTTCGACAATAAGAACGAGAATCATGGCGGCAAGAACGCCGGTGACCGCGGCATCGAGGCGCTGGTTGAAGATGAGGCGCTGCGTTTCGGCGATTTTCTCGGCCGGGATTTTTCCCGCCGCGATTTGCGCACCCAGTACCTTGGCGTAGGCCAGAAAGCCTAGGCGCGGATTCGCATCGAATATTTTCTGGTAGCTCGCCGTCATGGTGATGATGACGAGCCAAGTCATGGGCACCAGCGTTACCCAGATCCAGCGGAGCCGGCCCATTTTCATCAGGATGGTGGTGGCAACCACGAGGGCGATCGCCGCTAGCAATTGATTCGAGATGCCAAAGAGTGGCCAAAGCGAATTGATTCCGCCGAGCGGATCGACAACGCCTTGATAGAGAAAGTAGCCCCACAAGGCGACGATGATGGAGCTGGATAGCAAGACGCCGGGCATCCAGCCGGTGCGGCCAAAGGGCTTCCAGACGCGTCCGCCGAGATCCTGAACCATAAAGCGCCCCACGCGTGTGCCCGCATCGAGCACTGTAAGAATAAAAAGCGCTTCGAACATAATCGCGAAGTGGTACCAGATGCTGAGGAGGCGCTCGCCTCCAATGGTGCTCGAAAAGATTTGCGCCATGCCCACGGCAAGCGAAGGTGCACCACCAGCGCGATTCCAAAGTATGATCTCGCCGACTTTGTGGGCGAGATCACTCATGGTTTGCGCTTGCAGCGGATAGCCCCAGCCGCTGATCGTTGCGGCAGCAGCATCCCCGGTGCCACCGACAATACCGGAGGGGCTGTTGATCGCGAAATAGACGCCCGGTGGCATCGCGCACGCAGCCACCATCGCCGTCACGCCGACAAACGACTCCAGCAGCATAGCGCCGTAGCCGATGGAACGAGCGTGGCTTTCACGAAGGATCATCTTTGGCGTGGTACCGGAAGAGATCAGCGAATGGAATCCGCTGATCGCGCCACACGCAATGGTAATGAAGCAAAAGGGGAAAATCTTTCCGGCAAAAACGGGGCCGGTGCCGTCGATAAAGCGTGTGAGCGGCGGCATCAAGACTTGTGGCCGGACAAAAAGGATGCCCGCGGCAAGAGAAAAAATTGCGCCTGCCTTGATGAACGCACTGAGATAGTCGCGCGGCGCGAGCAGCAACCAGACCGGCAAGGCGGACGCTGCGAAGCCATACGCGATGATAGCAAAGGCGAGCGCCGTGCCGCTCAGAGTAAATACACGAGACCAGGAGGCAGAATCGGCCACCCACTGTCCTGCCACGACCACAAAAAGAACCAGCGCCACTCCCATGACCGAAGCTTCGAGGACGCGGCCGGGCCGGACAAAGCGAAGATAGAAACCCAGAAGCAGCGCGATGGGGATGGTCATGGCCAAAGTGAAGGTCGCCCACGGTGAGGACTTGAGAGCGTTCACCACGACGAGCCCAATCACGGCAAGAAGAATCGTCATGATCGCCAGCACGGCCAGTTGCGCGATGAAACCGCCGCGTTCGCTGACCTCTTCGCGGGCCATCTGGCCGAGCGATTTTCCGTCGCGGCGAATCGAGCTAAAGAGAATGACAAAATCCTGCACGCAGCCAGCAAACGCCGCACCGGCAATCAGCCAAAGCGTGCCGGGCAAATAGCCGAACTGGGTGGCAAGCGTGGGCCCAACGAGCGGGCCGGGGCCGGCGATGGCGGCGAAATGGTGGCCGAAAAGAACCCATTTGTTCGTGGGCACGAAGTCGCGGCCGTCGTTGTGGCGTTCACAGGGAGTAGCGCGTGTGTCATCGAGCGCGAGAACCTTAGCGGCGACGAAAGCGGAATAGAGCCGGCAGGCGACGAGATAACAACACATCGCGGCGATGACAAACCAAGTGGCACTCAGCGGCTCACCGCGATGCAATGCGATGGAACCTAGCGCGCCGGCACCTAGCGCCGCAATGGCTATCCAGAGGGCGAAGCTGAAGACCCGCTTCATTTTGCCGGATTGGCCGACGCACTGGATTTGATGAACTGCGCGATATCCGCTTTGAGCTTGACCAGCGAGGGCGGGTGGACGTACATCATGTGGCCGGCTTCGTAGTAAGCGCCGCTGAGATGGCCGCGCAATGTTCGGTCGAGGCCGAGGTGATCGAAGGTGTAGTCCGCGGCAAAAAACGGCGTGGCCAGGTCGTAGTAGCCCTTGGCGACAAAAACATGCAGGAACGGATTTTGTGTCATGGCCTTGCGAAGCGTTTCGGCCACATTGACGTAACGATTTTCGTAGGGCGCGTAGTTCCAAGGCCGGACGCGGCTCGTCAGAACTTCGTATGGCAAATCGCTGTCGAATTTAAGATCGTTGCGCAGGTAGTCGTTCAGCATGCCTGAATACGGTCCGATGATGGCCGCGATGCTGGGGTCGAACTCCGGCTCTTCGCCCGCGGCGTCTCGATCAATGCCGATGAAGCGCGCGTCAATGCGGCCGATCGTGCGGCGCTCGTTGCGCAACAGCTCTTTCGTGAAGCGCATGATCTCGATGCGCAGGTTGGTGCGGTCGATGTAATCCGGCGAAAGGCCGGTGAGGCGCGCGAGCTTCTGCGTGATCTCGCTGCGCCTGGGGGCTGGTAGAGCGTCGCCGACCATGAGCGCGTCCGCGTATTCGCCAACAGCAAACTTGTGCGACTCCTCGATGGCTTTTTGCAAATCGCCCTGCAAGTCCGCGGGGAGTTTCTTGTGATACCAGGCGATCGCCGTGTAAGTGGGTAGATAGAGGATGTAGGGCAAATCGTTTCCGGTGTCGAATTCCGCGGTCTCGAAATTCAGGATCGCGGAAATCAGCACGATGCCATTGAGATACATGCCGTAGCGCTGTTGGAGATAGCCGGAAAGGCCCGCGGCGCGGGTCGTGCCGTAGCTTTCTCCGGCAAGGAATTTTGGCGAAGACCAACGCTTGTTGCGAGTTGCATAGAGGCGGATGAAATCCGCGACGGACTGCACGTCTTCCTCGACGCCATGAAATTGCTTGGGCGCCTCGCCGGGAACGGCGCGGCTATAGCCCGTCGAAACGGGATCGATAAAGACAAGATCGCTGATGTCGAGGAGCGACACGTCGTTGTCGGCCAGCTTGTAAGGCGGCGGAAGAAGCGCGCCCGCATCGCCCATCTGCACGCGCCGCGGACCGAGTAAGCCAAGATGCAGCCACACGGACGCAGAACCTGGGCCGCCGTTGAAGCTGAAGGTGACAGGGCGCTGACTCGCGTCGCTGACGTCATCCTTGGTATAGGCCACGTAAAAGATGCTGGCCTTGGGCGTGCCATCTTCAAGTTTCAGGAGGATCGTGCCAGCCGTCGCAGTGTATTTGATCTCTTGCCCGCCGATCTTCAGGGAATGCTTGGTCTGAACGATTTTTTCCTCAGGAATGGGGAGTTTCTTTTCTTCTTTCGGCTTTTCCACTGGTTTTTCCGGCTGAGGCGGCTGTTGCTGCTGGGCGAAGCAGAGATTCGCCCCAAGGAGAAGCAAAGCGACGGAACATAGAAAGCCAAGGGAACACTTCATGGATAGCAGATCTCCTTCTCACACATGCAGAAAACACGAACTAGCGACGTGCGGCATCGTATGCGAGAGTGCGTGCAGCGTCAATCGCTTCAGAATGCCCGCACAGCCAACCTCCCCGACGATTCCTATTGCACCGCTTGAAATCGCGGTTAGAATTGCGGCTCGCGAATATAACTCTTGTCCTCTAGCTAAGGTCTAGGAGCGCCGCATGGTCGTTCTCCTCTTGCTAATGCGGCAACGAAGTAAAGCGCAGCAACGGATAAAGATCGTGAAAGACCTTGGTGACTTCGCGCGGAAAAGTAGCGCGCGCGGCCGCAGAGGGCGCGAATTTGCGGCGGACGATCCACGCCAATATCCTTTTCCAATTTGCCGGGGCAGTGGGCCAACCGGAATGCTTCGTCCATTCGCCTTTCTCGATGGTGTACCAGTAGCTTTGGTAACGCCGGCCGAGGCGCTTCTTCTGTTTCGCAACCCAGCCGGAATCCGCGTTTACGCGCGGCTCTGCAATCAATGCGAGTGTGGATTCTTTGCGCTTCCCACCTGAATAGATGCGGAAGCCCGCAGTGACGGTATCCACCGAGAGGCCTACATAGAGCTGGCCGGTTTCCCGCTTACCCGTCGAAGGAACAGAAAACTTCAGGTACATGTGCGTCTTGTAGAGCGTCTTGTCTTTCGCGAAACGGATATCCCGGTTGATCCGCGAGAAATTCGGGCCCGTACGCCCGGAGGTATCGAAGCGCGAATCGAGTTCCAGCGCCGCGGGCGCGAGTTCCTCCAACAAGCGCCGGAAAGGCTGAACGATGGCAGACTGATAGCGGTCACGGTTTGAGTCCATCCACTCCTTGCGGTTGTGACGGCCGAGATCTCTGAAAAACTGAAACGTTTCGCGTGCGAATATAGGCTTTGTGGAAGCCATGAGAAGCCTCGGTCCTGGCGATCACTCTAATGCGCGGCGTCCCTCAGGGTACACGATTCCAAACGGAGGTCAATTGGACCATGCTGTCTCGCTCGTACGGCGGGGTCATCGTAGCGCGCGGTGCAATTGGGAGTAGCACAATAAACCCCGCTAGCTGAAGAGGGCGGCCGCAGCGTGGCGTCGCCGCCAGCAACAAGATTGGCACTTGCCGCGAACTACGCATGGGAGCTAGTCTGCCTGTATGACCAACTTTACTCCCACCGAAAGAACCAAAATTCGACGCAAGCCCGACCGCGGCAGCTATGACCGTGACTTGATCTACAGGATTCTCGATGAAGCGTTCGTCTGCCACCTGGGCTTTGTCGTGGACGGCCAGCCCTACGTCGTGCCCACAAACTACGTGCGTGTCGGCGACAGATTGTTCCTGCATGGCTCGGTCGGCAGCCGCCTAATGAAGACGCTCGCCAGCGGCGCGCCCTTCTGCCTCAGCGTCACGCTGCTCGACGGCATCGTCTTCGCTCCCACGGCCGTCGGGCATTCGGTGAACTACCGCTCCGTCGTCGTCATGGGCAAGGCCGTGCCTATCGAGGGCCAAGCGGCAAAGCTTGCAGCGATGCACGACTTCGTCGAATACGTCAACCGCGGCCGCTGGGCCACCGTGCGTCCGCCGAGCGAGCAGGAGTTGAAGGGCACTATGGTCCTGGCCGTGCCACGAAGACTACGCTTCACCAGCATGGACCGGCGTGCTCCCCATGAAGTGGACCGCCCAGGCGCCAGTTCCGGATCCACGCGGGAATCCCGAGATCCCCGTGCCGGCAAACATTCTGCATTATTCGCGACCACAGTAGCCGGTGGCCTTATAATTTCCCTCGCGGCATGGTCTCCAGAACCAGGACTTGCAGCCCCCAGAGGTGAAGTGTGATGTTCGTTTCTCGCGTGTCCATCCAGTTCTCGTTGTTGCTCGCGATCTGTGCGTGCGCCGGCAGCTTTAGACAAACTTCAGCGCAGGTTTTGAAGAAGGACGACCTTACCTTCCGCAAAAATACGTACACGGACAAGCAGGGCAACAACATGCCGTACCGCCTCTTCGTGCCTGCGGACTACGAACCCAGTCAGAAATACCCGCTGATTTTCTGGCTGCATGGCGCGAACGGCCGCGGCTCGGACAACCGGAAGCAAATCTCCGGAGGGAATGAGAACGGCACGCACGTCTGGACGACACCACCGAATCAGGCGCAACTTCCCGCTTTTGTCCTTGCGCCACAATGCCCGGAGGACCGCTTCTGCTCGGAGCCGGAGACAAATGAGATTTCACCGCAGCTTCAGATGGCGCTGGATATTCTCGCTTCCGTGCAAAGGGAATTCTCCATCGATCCGGATCGAATTTATATCGCAGGGCAATCCATGGGCGGCCTTGGCGTCTGGGCGCTGGTGCAATCGCAGCCGGATCGCTGGGCCGCGGCGCTGGTGCTCTGCGCCTTCGACAATTTCAGGAATCAAAAAGCCATCGCGCGCGTCCCGCTCTGGGTGTTCCAGGGCGATGCGGACATGGTCGTCCCCGTAGATCTCGTGCGGCAAATGGTGAAGGATTTGAAGAAATCAGGCGTGCAGCCGCGCTACTCCGAATACCACAACGCCGGCCATGACGTATGGTTGAAGGCTTTCGCCGAACCGGACCTCGTCCCCTGGCTCGCTGCGCAGAAGCGGAAGTAGCACAGGATTCATCCACTGCAGAGTAATCGGCCGAGCTGAAGAATCTGGAGTGTCGCGTGCCCGCGCGCACGCTCCACGAACTGCGGCAGAAACGCCAAAAAGAAAAGTGCGGTCTTCGGATTCAGCAGATTCACGAGCACGCCTTGGCCAAAAATACGACCAAGCCTGCCCTCGGCGCTTGGCGAACCGCTCATCGGTGTGTCATTGCTTCGCAATACGCGAACGCCAAGGTAAACGAGGTACGCCGCTCCAGCGTACTTCACGAACTGAAACGCCAGCACGGACGACCCTAGCAGCGCAGAAAGCCCGAGCGTTGCCGCAACGACGTGGAATAACGTCCCCACGGCGATCCCCATGGCCGACATAAGACCAGCGGTGCGGCCTTGACCGATGCTCCGGCTTACCACGTAGGTCACCGCCGGGCCCGGAATCACGAGAAGGATTGCGGCTCCGGTCACGAACAACAGCAAGGAAGAACAGCCGATCATCATGGCTCGAGGGATCCGTGTTACCTCAGTGGCAGCTGCATCCGCCGCCGCAGCAACTTCCGCCACCTCCGGAGAACCCACCGGAAGATTTGGCCGCAGCGCCGGTACCGGAACCATTCGCCGCGCTGAAAACCGAAAGCTGAATTGCGTTCTTCTTCCCCGCGCATTTCGGGCAGGCAATCTCCTGGGTCTTGTTCAACAAAATCTTTTCGAAGTGCGTCTGGCAATCCTCGCAAATGTATTCGTATATGGGCATTGTGCCTTCTCACCTGGGACATCTCTAGTATAACAGCCAGACCGCTGAGGTATCTATAACTCGAGCCCGCATGTCTTCTTAGGTTGCACGCGCCACATAGGGCTTTTGCTTCTTTGAGTTCTTCACCGTCATCAACTTTGCCTTCTTGAGCGGCCGCGTTCGAATACCATCTAAGAGCCGCTCGGGGCACTCAATCCGCGCGAGTAGATGCGGCCAAGTTCGATCGGTACAAGGAACTCCCACCCTTTGCATCCCGCTCAAAAGACGAATTGCCTGAGGGAGATCTTTGGGAATTCCCAATCCTTCGGCTTGCGGGCCAGATTGGCCACGGCCCGCGAAGCACCGCGATCAGCGGCTCCGGACAGGAGCCGAAATGCCTCCTGGTAGTCGACGGCGACACCTATTCCCTCCAACTGGCAGGTCCTCAATAGGAACTGGGCCGCGAGGCTGCCGGACTCAGCTCTCTGGCCTTAGTCGGAAATAGCCATCTGACCTTCTCCTACCAAAGTGCAGTATATCGAACAAATGCGAGACGGCCCTCCGACCAAGTCGGAGGGCCGTCTCAATCTGCGGAGTTGGACAGGATGCTCAGTCGCCGGCGACAGCTTCCGCTGCCTTCTCGTTGCTCTTAGCTATGGCGCCGTTGCCGTTCGAAAGGCCATTGCCATTCGCCGGAGCGATGGAGACCGGGTTGGCGAAATTGGCAGGCACCGCCTTCGCGATGTCGCTGACCGTGCCAATTTGCACGACCGCCGGCTGAGGCTTCTTCAGCACCAGCTCTTCGTAAATAGCGCGAACTTTTGCTTGTTCCTCATAGGCCTTCTTGCGGCGAGCGCGGTCTTCTTCGGCCGCGGTCACTGGAACATCGTGCTCGAGGTGCCGAACGCGAGCTGCATCATTCGCGTCAATCTTGAGCGAGTGCTCATAGCTCTGTAGATTAACGTTCCTGCCCTTGGCGTAGATTTCGTGTTTGCCATGGTTCCTATACCACTCGGCGACAGTCGCGTTTTTATGCATGTTCTCGATGATCTGCCGCCAGCCCACGCCGGTGTTGTACGCGCAGAAGCTGATC
>QHZC01000509.1 GCA_003224515.1 Acidobacteriota bacterium | reverse complement strand
TACGGCTGACGTGAAGATCGGATGAAATCGCGCAGAACGGTGACGTTAGGGCCGTAAGCGCCTATGCGCCCGGCATCCACGGGCAGACCAAGACGCTCGGCAAGGTCAAGATCCACACCCGCGTCGTCCAGCTCCGACAAGCTGAAACCTTGCGCGGGCAGCACGCGATTTAGGCCAGTCGGGTAGACTGGTCGCGGCGGCCGGCGATGCCGCCAGGGACGGCGCGCCAGCTCGTAAAACTTTTCCCAGTCGCGTTTGTGCCAAGTCGTCATTCCATGCTTGACCGTGAAACAAGCAACCTGCTCGGTAATACCTTTGCCTCATCCCCTTGGATGCGCGCCCTGCCGATAAGGTTCACCAGTCTCCTCCCGCGCAACTCTTCTCCAAGGAACGGCACCGATGTTCGCCAGCCTATTCATATACTTCATAAACCAGCGGGCAACGCGTTTTCCTTGCCTGTTGTTTCAAATACGTTACCGGACGAATGGTTTCCTGGAACAGGCCGGGGGACGGAGCGGGGAGCGTCTAGATCTAGGACCACCGTCCGGTTGTGTTCCTGCTGACGAATCACAAAGTGGGTTACATGCCACGGGACACTACATACCTTCGCGCATATTGACCAGTGCGATGTCCCGCTCGCGAAGCCTTGTCCGCGGGCAGTAATTCTTCGCCGGCTTCCCCCCCAAAAATGATTAGGCGAGCTGAACCGGCGGAGGTGAGAGAACCGCAACGAGGAATGATTGACGCAGAGCTACCGCTGAAGATTCTCTGAGAGGGACTGAGGCGCCCAGACTCGGAGTGCTTGCTTACCAGCGATTGCCACGGTCGCCACGATCACCGCCGCGCCCGCCACCGCCACCATGGCCGCCACGCCCACCGCCGCCACCGCTGCGTCCGCCGCCGTACCCGCCGCGCCCGCCGCCACCACCACCGCCGCGCTCTGCCTGGGGACGTGCTTCATTTACCACGAGGTTTCGCCCGCCGAAATTCTGACCGTTCAGGGAGTTCACCGCACGATCTGCGTCTTCGTCATTGGTCACTTCAACGAAGGCGAACCCGCGCGACTGTCCCGTAAAGCGATCGCGAATTAGATTGACGCCCGAGGGAGTTACACCGATCTGCGAGAACCACTCGTTGAGCTGGTCTTCCGTCGCGGAAAACGGAAGGTTACCGATATAGAGCTTCTTCACCTCTTACTCCTTCTGCCCGGAACCTAAAATGCGAGTCGCGGAGCGCGCTGAAGAGACAACTATCCTGTACCGACAGTCCGGAAAGCCGGGCCAGCGCAGGCGCGAGACCGTTGCTTCAGCGGTCTGTTGCATGGTCTCGGAAATTAACCCCTTTTGCAACTGAAATTGTCCCGAAGCAGCGCGCAAAATTGCGCAGGAGCGGCCTTGCCGTGTCTTTCCCCCTTTGCGAGAATTAGTGATAGGATGCGGCCAATTTGGTTCCTATCCGAGAGGGCTCATGCGCGGCACGATGATGGATTATCCCCTGACGCTGCCCACGATTCTGGAGCGCGCGGGCAAGATCTTTCCGCGCGTCGAGATCGTCTCCCGCAAACCGGACAAGTCCATCGTGCGCACCTGCTATGGCGAATTCTATCGGCGCGCGCGCCGGCTCGCGGCGGCATTGGCGAAACTCGGATTGCAGCCGGGCGACCGGGTAGCCTCCATGATGTGGAACCACTCCGGACATCTCGAAGCCTTCTTCGGTGTTCCGTGTGCCGGCGGTATTCTGCATACCTTGAATCTTCGGCTCCATCCGCATGAAATTGCTGGCATCGCCAGGCATGCCGGCGACCGCTTCCTCCTGATCGACGACTTCCTTCTTCCCGTTTACGAAAAGTTCCGTGGCGACGCGCCCTTCGAAAAAGTGATTGTCGTTCCGTATGGCTGCGACCGAGTGCACCAAGGGTTTTTAGATTACGAACTCCTCCTCGCCAAAGCCGACGATCATTTCCGCTACCCGCAGATCGATGAAAACGAAGGCGCAGCCATGTGTTTCACCTCCGGCACCACCGGCTTTTCGAAAGGAGTCATCTATTCCCACCGCGCGCTGGTGCTGCACTCCTTTGCGTGTGGCCTCGGCGAAGTCTTTGGCATGAGCCATTTCGACACGGTCCTGCCTGTCGCTCCTATGTTCCATGCCAACGCCTGGGGCCTGCCTTTCGCCTGCACCATGCTCGGCGCACGCTTGGTTCTCCCCGGCCCGAATGTCGATCCGGAAAGCATTCTTGGCCTGATGGTCAGCGAGCGCGTGACCATCGCCTGCGGTGTCCCTACGGTCTGGATCGCTGTCCTCGAAGCATTGGAGAAAAATCCGGGCCGCTGGAAATTGGACTCCCCGGTCCGCATCGTCTGTGGAGGCACCGCTCCGCCGCTCGAGCTGATCCGGCGCCTCGACCGTTACGGTCTCGAGATCAAGCATCTCTGGGGCATGACCGAGACCACGCCCATCGGCACTTCCGGCGGACTCCGGCCTCACATGCGCGGCTGGCCCGAAGACAAAAAGTATGAAGTCCGCGCCAAACAGGGCTGGCCGGCGCCATTCGTTGAGATCCGATTGATGCGCCCGGAAGGTCCCGAAGGCAAGCCAGGTGAAGTTCCCTGGGATGGCGTCTCCTCCGGTGAGATCGAAATCCGCGGCCCGTGGGTTGCCGCCAGTTACCACGAATCGCCCGACCAGGCGCATCGCTGGACCGCCGACGGCTGGTTCCGCACCGGAGATGTCGCCACCATGGATGAAGAAGGCTACGTCAAGATCGTGGACCGCGCCAAAGACCTCGTAAAGTCTGGCGGCGAATGGATCAGCTCCGTCGATCTCGAAAACACATTAATGGGTCATCCCGCCGTCAAAGAAGCCTGCGTGGTTGGCATCTCGCATCCCAAATGGCAGGAGCGCCCGCTCGCCGCAGTGGTATTAAAAGATGGTGCTCAAGCCACCCCGCAAGAGCTCCGCGCCTTACTGGCAAATTCAAGAAACTCGCCCTCCGCGAGCAATTCGCCAACTGGAAGTGGGAGAGCTGACTAGTGCTTAGTTGGCGAACTCCGGTCTGGCGGCCCAAGCCCGGACCGGCTAGGTCCGATAACTTGCGTTGATGCGCACGTACTCCGCCGTGAAGTCACAGGTCCAGTAGCGGGCCATGGCTTTGCCCGCATGCAAATCCACGACGAGAGGAACGTGTTCGGAAAGAAGTTTGTTACTGGCGGCGCGTTCGTTGAAGTCGAGCGGCTGGCCGCGCCGCAGGACGGGGATGCCCGCCATCTTGATATCCACGCGCGAGGTGTCGAAGAAAACACCGGAACGCCCGGCGGCGGCGAAGATGCGGCCCCAGTTGGGGTCGCCCCCAGCGAAAGCCGTTTTCACCAGCGGCGAAGTGGCGATTGTTTCCGCAATGCGGCGCGCAGCGGCTTCGTTCTTTGCGTTGCGCACTTCGATTTCGATGACGCGCTGCGCGCCTTCGCCGTCGGCGACGATTTGCAGCGCAAGCGACTGGCAAACTTCTTCAAGCGCCGCCGTGAACGCGCGATACGCCGAGGTACCTGCTTTGATCGAAGGCGCGCCCGCTTCGCCGTTGGCGAGAACCAGCAAAGTATCATTCGTCGAAGTGTCGCCATCTACGCTGATCGCATTGAACGTGCGTGCCGTGACATGGAGCAGGGTTTTTTGCAAAAGGGAAGGAGCAATCGCCGCGTCCGTCGCGACAAACGCCAGCATCGTCGCCATGTTCGGATGAATCATTCCCGCGCCTTTCGCGCAGCCCACGAAATGAATCCGTTTCCCGGCCATCTTGAACGAAGCCGCAGCGGTTTTCGGGCGGGTATCTGTGGTGCAAATTGCGAGCGAAGTTTCCGCGAAGGAGCGCGCCGAAGGGCGGCGATGACGCGCGATGACCGGCAGCGCGCGCAGAATTTTTTCCAGCGGCAGCGGAACGCCGATGACGCCGGTGGAGCAGACAAACAATTCCTGTGGGCTGCAGCCAAGCCGTTTCGCGGCTTCGGCAACGGTGCGCTCGGCGGCCGTATGGCCCGCGGCGCCGGTGGCGCAGTTCGCGTTGCCGGCGTTCACCACCACGGCGCGCATGCGGCCTTTCGAGACCCGCAGGTGTTCCTTGGAGATGAGAACAGGTGCGGCGACGACAAGATTTTGCGTGAAGACGGCGGCCGCCGAAGCCGGCACGTCGCTCGAAAGAATGGCGAGATCGAGCGCCCCGGTTTTCTTCAAGCCGCAAGCGGTCGCGGCGAAGCGAAACCCGCGCGGCAAAGAGGCTTCCGAAGGTGCGTGCTTTATCAACGGAACGTCCGTGTGCCTAGCGCGCCGTTCCCGGAAGGGACCTCCGATCCTCCGCAACCGCAGCGAGGGAGGATTGGTGTTTCATTGCTTGGTTTGCGTTCATGGTTTGGCTCCTGTTTTGGTGGCTTTTTTGTTGAGCTGTCTTTCCAAATTGGCGATGGCGTCGCGTACCCTTTCTGGTGCGGTGCCGCCGGGAACTTTTTTCGCGGCAAGGGCAGCCTCAACGCTGAGGCTCTTTGCGAAATCAATTTCAAAGACGGGCGAGATTTTCTTGAGACCCTCTAGGGGCAGCGCCGTCCACAAAATATTTTGTTTCTCGGCTTCGCGCAGCACTTTGCCGACGATGTCGTGAGCCGGGCGGAAGGGAATGCCTTTGTGTACGAGATAGTCCGCGGCTTCGGTGGCCAGCAACGCTGGATTGGACGCCGCAGATTTCAATCGCTCAGCGTTGAATTTCGTCGCCGCCACGGCGCCGGTTGCAACCGCAATCATGTCCGTGACCTGCTCGCGCGCGGCAAACAACGCTTCTTTGTCTTCTTGCAGATCCCGCTGATAACTCGTCGGCAAGCCCTTCAGCGTCGTGAGCAAGCCGAGCAGAGCACCGCTGATACGCCCGGTTTTGCCGCGCATCAATTCCCAGGCGTCAGGATTTTTTTTCTGCGGCATCAGGCTGCTGCCGGTGGAAAATTCGTCGGGAAGAATCACGTAGGAAAATTCCTGCGAAGCGAAGATTACGAAATCTTCGGCGAGCCGGGAAAGATGCGTCGCGATGCCCGTGAGCGCAAAGAGATAATCGAGCGCAAAATCGCGGTCGCTGACGGCGTCGAGACTGTTTGCGGTGATCCGAGAAAAGCCAAGTTCACGCGCGATGGCGTGGCGGTCGATTGCAAACGAATTTCCGGCAAGAGCGCCGGAGCCCATCGGACATGCGTCCGCACTCTCCTTGGCATGCTGCAATCGCGTGATGTCCCGGGTGAAGGCTTCGGCGTGCGCGAGGAGGAAATGCGAAAGCAAAATCGGCTGGGCGTGCTGCATGTGCGTCATGCCGGCCATGGGCACGCTAAGATGGGCTTTTGCTTGCGAGAGAAATGCATTCAACAAAGCTTCCAAGCCTCGCTGCATTTCGGCGGCAGCGTCGATGACCAACAGTCGGAAATCGGTGGCGACAAGCTCGTTGCGGCTGCGGCCGGTGTGCAATTTCCAGCCGAGCGGCCCGAGTTCTTCGACCAGCGCTTTTTCGACGAAGTGGTGGACGTCTTCGGCGTTGGCCCCGAAAGAATCGACCCATGCGGAATCGGTTTTGGCGCGATCGGAAATTTTGTCGAGCACAGCGAGCGTTTGCTTTACTTCCGTGGCCGTGAAAATGCCGATAGGCTCCAAAGCTTTGGCCCAGGCACGGTCCACGGCGATCTCATACGGCAAGAGACGGCGATCGAACGCAAACGAGCGCTGGAACGCGTCGAAGTGAGCATTTGGCGGACGTTCGAAGCGTCCTCCCCACAGCCGGTCGTCTTTGCGTTGGGTCATAAGGCAAAGGCTCCCTACGTCGCTGATATATCAGCTGACAGTCACATCCGTGCAAGTTGTACTCACGAATTTGTCTCAGCCTTGGCTTTGGGGCGCACCGTGACGGGCAGCGCGAACAAATTGATGAAGCCCTCCGCGTCCTTGGGGTTGTAGCGGCCCATGGTGAAGCTGGCAAGATCAGTACGGTACAGGGAGAAGGGCGAAACGCGCTTCGTGACGTTGAGCGTGCCTTTCCATAGTTTCAGGCCGACCGCGCCGGTGACACGCCGCTGCGCGAGGTTGAAAAACCCGTCGAGCGCTTCGCGCAGCGGGGCGAACCACAAACCGTAGTAGACCAGCTCGGCATAGCGCAGCGATAGAGCCTGCTGAAAATGTGCGGTCTCGCGGTCAACGGTTAGCCGCTCCAGTTCCTGATGTGCTTTGACGAGAAGAGTTCCGCCGGGAGTTTCGTAGGCACCGCGGGATTTCATCCCGACGAGGCGATTTTCGACAAGATCGGTGCGGCCGATGCCATGCTTGGCGGCGACTTCGTTGAGGGTGTTAAGAAGGTCGACCGGGTCGAGCTTTCGGCCGTTCACGGAGACTGGTGTGCCGGCTTCAAAACCGATTTGGACTTCTTCGGCTTTGTCCGGGGCTTTTTCCGGAGAGACGACCCACTGCCACATCGCTTCGTTTGGTGCGTTGGCAGGATCTTCGAGCTCGCCGCCTTCGTGACTGAGATGCCAGATGTTGCGATCGCGGCTGTAGATGTTTTTCTTGCTCTGCTCGACGGGAACGTTGTGCTTCTCGGCGTAGGCAATGGCATCTTCGCGCGAATCGATGTTCCATTCGCGCCAGGGAGCAATGATCCGGAGATTGGGCGCGATTGCTTTGTAAGCCAATTCAAAACGGACCTGATCGTTGCCCTTACCAGTGCAGCCGTGCGAGA
>QHZC01000507.1 GCA_003224515.1 Acidobacteriota bacterium | reverse complement strand
CGCCAATCCGCAGGATCGCTTTGATGCAGTGCGGGCACCGGTTGAGAAGCTCGGTGGAAAGGTGCAGAACTCTTACTTCGCTTTCGGCCAGTATGACGCCGTGCTCATCACCGAAATGCCGGACAACGTCTCCGCCGCTGCGATCGCCCTGGCATTCGCCGCGGGCGGCGCGCTGCGCACCTGCCAGACCACGGCGCTGATGTCCACGGCCGAGGGCCTGGAGGCCATGCGCAAGGCCGCGACGTGCGGCTACAAGCCGGTGGCGGCAGCCGCCAGCGGTGCTGCCGTCCGCCCGTAACCGGAAACTCCGCACTGAAGAACGCCGAACCAGCGCGGAATCGCCTAGCCCGTTGAATCGGCTAAGAACATGCGGTACGCGAGTGTCTCCCGTGGTGTTCGCGGCCCTCCGGTGACGGGGCTCACCTTCAAGGAGGCTTCTTGTGCATCCGAGTCGTCTGCTCGCCTTGTGTCTCTCTCCACTCGTTCTGGCCGCCGTCCTGTTCGGGGGCTATTCGATCGCACAGAAATCGGCGGAAGCACAATCCTCGCAACAAGCTGCGCCGCCACGCGAGCCAACCGCCGCCGAAATGAGCAAGAAGGAGACCGTCGCCTCCGCCCTTCTGCGCGGCTTGCAATTCCAAGAATACGAAGTACGTTCCGCCGCCGAAGCCATGCCCGAAGAGAAATACGGCTATCGGCCCGCCGAGGGCAAATTCAAAAACGAAAAGCCAGAATTCGGTCCCGCCGAAGTCCGCACCTTCGCCGAGCAAGTGAAACACGTGGCCTGCGCGAATTTCGCTTTCGCCGCGGAATTGGACGGCCAGAAGCCCCCCGACGGCTGCGACAGGGCGGTCCCAGCCCAGCAAAAGCCAAGAAGGAATTGCTGACCTACTTGCGCGATTCCTTCGCCGCTATCCGCAAATCGCTGGGCACCGTGGGCGCCAAGAGCATGTTCGACCCCATCGAGGGTCCGTATGCCGGCCCCAACACGCGCCTCGGCCTGGCCACCGTGGTGATCTGGCACAACGCCGACCACTACGGCCAGATGACGCTTCATCTGCGCCTGAACGGCATTGTTCCGCCCGCCAGCCGACCTAATCCCCCGGAAGTGAAGGTCACTTACTGAGATTTGCGCGTTACCTCTATTTGCATATAATCGTGCACGTCTTTAGCTTGTACGTATACGTACAATAATAAATACTTGCACGTTTTCGTACAAGTCGGTACTATTGGCGAGGGTGCCTTATGCCTTCCACAATCTACGCGGTACTGATCGCAGACGTCATGGAATCCCGCGCTCGAGCGGATCTTCGCAGCCTGCTCGGAAAAAAACTTGCCGCCATTTCAAGGCACCATTTGCACCGGAAGCTTATCCAACTGCCGTACTCCGTTACCGCCGGAGATGAATTTCAGACCGTTACCCGCGACCTGCCGTCGATTCCCACCGTCATTCAGGATCTCCGCGTTGCGCTCAGGCCGCTATCTCTCCGGATCGGAGTGGGCTTTGGCAGTATTGCCGCCCGCATTCAGCCGCCCGTAAACCGCCTTGGGGGCGAGGCTTTCCAATGCGCCCGCAAAGCCATCGAAAGCATCAAGACCGGGAATCTCTTCAAATTCGCGGTGCTGACAACTTTTGTGTCGCGCTACGAACACTTCAACAAAACCATAAACCTGATCTATGGCCTCCACGACACGCTGGTTCTGAAGATCACCGAAAGACAGTGGGAGACCATCCGAGAATTCCACGATACCCCGACGCTCGAGCAAACGGCCAAACGCCTCAAGCTGGACAACTCCACCGTTTCCAGAAATCTCAAGCGGGGGTATTATTGGCAACTCGCAGAAACGGTTAAGGGAACAGAATCACTCATCAAATGTACGTTTTCCTAGCTGTACAGAAACGTGCAAAAGCAGAAAGTTGTATATAAACATGCAACCACTCGTTCGAGCCCTTCTGGCGATCTATCTGGCTCATCTGCTGGCCGATTTTGTTTTTCAGACGGGCCGCCTGGTCGATCAAAAACGGCGCGGAAAGCCCGCCGCCTATTTGCTCCACGGGCTCATTCACTATCTCTCCGCCGTCATCATCGCCGGTTTTGTCCTGCGCGGCTCCTTCCTGTCGCTGCGCACGTATCTGGTGATCGCGGCGCTAACGCTCGTTCATCTACTGATCGATCTCGCCAAAATACAGCTGGCCAGAAAGTATCCGATCTGCAACGGATCCGGGGCCTACGTAGGCGATCAGTTGCTTCATCTCTTGACCGTCGGTCTCGCCGCATGGATGCTGTCGCCTGCCGTGCCATTCAGCGAACTTACCGCGCTATTTCAGGGAGCCCGAGCCATTCCAAATAAGTTCCTTGCCGTGCCGGTGATCTACGTGGCGGTGGTCTTCGGCGGCGGATATCTGATCCGCTTCCTGATTCGTTCACTTGCGGAAGGCGCAAAAAGCCATTCGCTGGAAAGATCCAGCGAGCAATTTCAGAACGCCGGGCTTTACATCGGTTGGCTGGAACGGTTTCTGGTCGTTACTGCGCTACTTCTGCAATCACCGGCAACGGTCGGCCTGATCCTGACGGCAAAATCCATCGCCCGATATCCGGAATTCAAATCCGAGCGCTTCGCGGAATACTTCTTGATTGGCACGCTCCTGAGCATCTCGATGGCGCTCATCGGGGGAGCCCTTCTGGCAAGGCTCGTTTTTGGACACATGCGATTCTCGGGATGAGACGTATCGCGTCGCCGTCTCGAACGGAGAGCCGTCACGTTTCGCTTGGCTTCTGCTAAAATCTCCGCATGGCCTCATCCCCAGTTTCTCCGCGCCTCGCAAATATCCGGCTGCATCGCATCAAATCGCTCGATCCGTTTCCCGTAAAAGAAGCCCGCATCGGCCCGAGCGGCGGGCTCGAATTCGACCGCGCGTGGGCGCTCTATTCCGTTGACGGACAATGGGTCAACGGCAAGCGCACCGCAGCCATCCACCTAATCCGCGCCGCTTTCGCGCCGGACCTCAGCTCTGTCACCCTTTCGGTTCCCGGTGACAACCGCAAAATCCCAACTAAGAGATTTGCTTTCCCGGGGGACACAGCATCCGCCTCCAAATGGTTTTCCAACTTCTTCGAGCAGCCGATCACTGTCCGCCATTCTCCCGAGGGTTTTCCGGATGACACCGTCGCCAACGGCCCAACGATAATCTCCACCGCGAGCTTGCACGCTATTTGCGGCCTTTTCCCAGGCATGACAATCGAGGAAGCGCGCTTGCGCTTTCGCACCACGCTCGAAATCGATGTCGACGGTTCTGCCGCCGTACCTGCGGAAGTCCCGGCATTTTGGGAAGATCAACTCTTCGGCGCGGAAGAACGCAGCGCCGTGCGCTTCCGCATCGGCGAAGTAAGTTTCGAGGGCAGCAATCCTTGCGCGCGCTGTCCGGTTCCCCCGCGCGACCCTCACACGGGGGTCATCATTCCCGGTTTCCAGAAAATCTTCAGCGACTACCGCCGCTCGCACGTCCCGGCATGGTGCCCGGAATCCCGCTTCGACCACTACTACCGCCTGGCCACCAACACGCGCGTGGCTGCCACTGAAGCTGGCAAAATTCTGCGCTCCGGTGACCTGCTTCTTCTTTAGCGCCCGCCGAGGGGAGATGGGATGGCTTCCTCGTCTGGTGCGATGCTCGCTTCTACGAAGGCGTCAACCTCCCTTTCCCGACCCAACATCACCGCCCCCGGCGAAGCCCCGCGGAAATGCGCCGTGCAAGCCACCAGCGATGAAGCTTCGCACTGCAGACACACAGCTTGGTTACTCGGAACAAATCGCGACTTTAGAGTGGCAAATAGCTAACGCGCAGACGAATCCGTGGGGGTGGGTTCTTTTTCGAGAAGCTGCTCTTTGCGGTAAACAAGAGAGTTGATGTCGTAGGTGGCGAGTTCGAAGCCATGACCGTGCGTGATGGCATCGGTCGGGCACGCTTCCACACAATAACCGCAGAAGATACACCGCGAATAATCGATGTTGTACACGCTGGCGTAGCGCTCGCCGGCGGAGATGCGGTTTGCATCGACATTCTCCGCGGCTTCGATATAAATACAATTTGCGGGGCAGGCGGCCGCGCAGAGGAAGCAGCCAACGCATTTTTCCAGGCCGCCTTCATCGCGGTGCAGGACGTGGATCCCGCGGTAGCGTGGCTGGAAATGTACCGGCTCGTACGGATAGTTTTCCGTGACCGTCTTACGAAACATGTTGCGAAAGGTTACGCTGAAACCCTTCACCAGCGCGCCAAACGTCTCGCCCACTTCCCGGATAATCGATGCCATAACTAGGACTCTAGCAAACGACTTCGGGACGAGCAAATCTGGCCTAGGTGCCGCTTCCCCACGCCGCTCGCGTCGTCAGTGCTTGAATGATCTGCTTCCCGTGGAAGCGCCCGTTTTCGATGAAAATCTCGCCAGTATGCCGCCCGCCGATGACCACGCCCGCCAGATGGATCCCTGGCACATTGCTCTCGAGCGTATTCGGATCCAGCGCCGGCTTGCGACTTTCCGGATCGAGTCGCACACCCAGGCTTTCCATGAACGTGAAATCGGGATGGTAGCCGGTCAACGCGAACACGTGTCGCGCGGGCAATCGCTTTTCACCGGCTCCATTTTCGACAACCACTTCGTCCTTCGTGATCTGCTTCACGTGCGTCTCGAACAACGCTCTAACTTGGCCGGCCTTGATCCGGTTCTCAATGTCCGGCCGCACCCAATACTTGATCGTTGCACCGAGTTCCTGGTTGCGGTGCACCAGCGTCACGCGCGCGCCATTTCGATACAGGTCGAGCGCGGCTTCCGCGGAGGAATTTTTCCCGCCAATCACAACCACATCCTGATTCCAATATTCGAAAGGCTCCGTGTAGTAGTGCGAAACGTGCGGAAGATCCTCGCCCGGCACGCCCAATTGGTTCGGCAGATCGTAGTACCCCGTGGCCACGGCAATCTTTTTGCTCCGGTATCTCTGCTCCGTTCCCTTCTCCGTTTTCGTTACTACCGTGAAGTCGCCGTCCTGTCCATCGACCCGCACTACCCGCTCGTACAGCTGCAATTCCAGCGCGTAGTGCTCCGCCGCCTTCCGGTAGTATTTCAGCGCTTCAACGCGAGTAGGCTTTTCCGCCGCGCAAACCAGGGGCAGATCACCAATTTCGAGCAGTTCAGGCGTCGTGAAAAAGACCATGTTCACGGGATAATGAAAGATCGAATTGCAAAGGCATGCTTTGTCGATGACCAGCGGCCGTATTCCCGCGCGCTTGGCTTCAATGGTGGTGGCCAAGCCCGTCGGCCCCGCCCCAATGCAAATAATGTCGTATGCACCCATGAGAATTTCAGTTTGCCGGGAGTTTTTGGGAATTGCAAATTACTGCAACGCTACTGCTTTGGAGGCGGCTCAAGGATTTCCGCAAGTTCCCGCCGGAACGATTCGAGTTCTTTCAATTTCTCCGGCGTCGCGTCCACTTGTTTCTTTTTCCAAACAAACACTTGGGCTGAGCCACACTTCAGCTTCACACTGAGGTTCCCTTCCACAAGGTACGCCGGCGGCGCAAGCAGTTTAATTCCGCCGCCCGGAACAGCAGCCAAGACCGCTGCGCAATCGCCTTTCTTCATGCACAGGGCACTCTCGTAAGGCGGAATCGCAATCTGGCGAAAGCCAGCCTCAAAAAGCCGCTCGATGATTTGCATTTGCTGCGGCGAGAGTTCCACCATGGGGGTCGGCTTGCAGGGGCTATACTTGCGTGCCTTGAGTCTTCTCGAAGGGCCCCGCCCGTTCCTGGGAATACTAAGCCGCCGTCGAATCGGCTTCCGAAGAGGATCCCTCGAGCTGTGCCAGGATTTCGCGCAGCGTCGAAATCAGCTCATCGCGCGAAACATGACTTTTCTTGAACTGAATCCGAAACTTGAATGTCTCCGCCGGCGGCTCGAATTGAAAGATGAACGGCCGTGGTCGCTGCGGTCCCGACTGCTCTTCGCGGCGTTCGCGGCGTGCCTCATCGCGCGTCAGCCCGCCCTGCATGATGCGGTGGAACATCTCGATCATTTTCTTTTCGGTGGGCTGACGCGCGATCTGCAGCAACAGCGATTTAGAAAGAATTCCGTGATCGATGCACTTCTTTCGCAGCGAATCGGGAATATTGCGCAGCGACAAAGTTTCCGTCACCGAGGACCGCGCCCGGCCGATCTTCTTCGCGATGTCCTCGTGGGTGTATTCAAACTGGGTGCTCAGTCGGTGCAGGCCATCTGCTTCTTCAAACGGCGTGAGATCTTTCCGCTGAATATTTTCGATCAGCCCAATTTCGAGCGTCTCCGCGTCGTCGGCGGTCTTTTCGATGCACGGCACCTCGCGCAGCCCTGCCGCGCGCGACGCATGATAACGCCGCTCGCCGGAGATGATATGGAAGCAGTCTTCGCGCGGGACGTAGCGCACCAGCAGCGGCTCCAGCACCCCCTTTTCGCGGATCGACTCCGTGAGCTCGCGCAGGTCCCCAAGCGCTTTGCGTGGCTGGTCGGGATTCGGCCTGATTTGATCCACGCGAATCATACGCCCGACTGCCGCGCCGCTATAGCTTGTCAGCGATTCTACGTAATGCGCGTCATGCCGCATCTTCAGCGTGACGGGTAACCCGATCCTCTTCGACACGTTGGATAACCTCCCCTGCAAGTTTCTTGTACTCGACCGCGCCGGGTGATTTCGGCGCAAATGTCAAAATCGTTTCCTTGTAAGCGGGGCTCTCTTCCAGCCGCACGTTCTTGGTGATTTTCGTCTTGAACAGCACTTCGCCGAATACCGATCGAATTTGCCCGTGCGTGTCCTTGGAAATATTCGTGCGCTTGTCATAAAGGGTAATCACTACGCCCAGAACTTTCAGCCCCGGGTTGGGACGTGCGCGGATTCGTTCGTAGGTCTCAAGCAGGTCGTCAGTTCCCTCGATCGCGAAGTACGCCGCCTGAATGGGCACAAGCAAATGCGTCGAGGCCACCAGCGCATTCACCGTCAGGATCCCCAGCGATGGCGGAGTATCGAGGATTACGTAGTCATAATCCTTCAGGACCGGAGTCAGCGCATCTTTCAATTTGAAAGGCGCATCAAACTGTCCCGCGAGCACCTGCTCCAACTTTGCAAGCGCCAGCCGGCCCGGCCCAAGATACAACATCGGATCCTTGGTCGGCTTGATGACTGTGGCCATCGTCACGCGGCTGTCGCTCAGCACGTCGAACATGCTCGTGGAAATTTCGCCGGTATCATAAAACGCGATTGTCGAATTCGCCTGTGGATCGAGATCGATCAGCAGCGTGCGCTTGCCGCGATGCGCCAGCGCCGCGGACAAATTAATTGCCGTCGTGGTCTTGCCGACGCCGCCTTTTTGATTCGCAACCGTGATGATGGCAGTCATCTGTTTCTGCCTCCGCCCGCGCGCGAACAATCGGGCCGCCGCGATCCGGGAACTGGGTTCCTATATATGGGTGCCGCCTCCAGAAAACCCCCAAGGCCTAGGCTAACGCTACGTTTGCAACCTGTTCATTGGCAAGGGAAAAATGGCCGGATCGCGAGAGTCACAGTGGAAAACGGGAGGCCGGTTGCGGGGCGGATAGGTGGGTGTTGTCCCGACTAACCCTGGGCTAGCCCTAAAAATTGAGACCTGGTTGATATTAACGAGGCGCCGCTTCTGTCCCACGGCGACTCCCTGGGGTACCACGACAAGGCAGCCTCCTCGTACCAATATCGACCATGTAGCCCTCCGCATGCAAGTTCCGGTCGCCATCGGCGCCATCGGTCCATTCGATCGCCACCGCCAAGCGCGAATTGAGCCGCTCCGTGCTGCGAATGCGTCGCCTGATCAGCGGCGATCAGCGTCCCAGTGCTCTCTCCGTAGCACATGCGGCTGGAGCGCGCTTCTTCCTGTACAAACCAATTGACAAGGATCGTCTTCTGAAACTTGTTCGGGCCACGCAAGGCGTTATGGAACAAGAGCGGCGCCGGACCCGTCGCGTTCCCATTCAATCCAAAGTGCGCCTCAAGTTTGGCGAGGAAGAATTCGAGGGCGAAACCCTTGACGTCAGCATGAGCAGCCTCCTGGTTCGGGCTTCCCGGACCGCTCCGGTTGGCTCATCCTTGCAAATGAGCTTGCGGTTCTGCTACGAAAATAAGCGCAAGTCCTTTGTATTCATTGCGGCGCTTCTGCGAGACGGCCTTATTTTCATGCTACGCGGTGCGCCGAACGAGCATGAGGTCTGTCATCGAATGAGGCCCATCGTGGCTGCGGGCTCGGTTGTTCGCATTCTGGGCGGGAATCAGATTCAGCTACATCAGCTATCTCTCCGGAGACAGCGAGAGACTGCAGGAGTTTCTCTGCACCTTGATTCCATCAGTACAGTCCGCCCTCACTTCTCTCGCCGTTCCCTCTACCTGCAGCTCGTCTCCACGAGGCATCGGTTTGCTCCTTTTCTCCGCCCCGCTTACACTCGTTCCTCTTATCTTTCGCTCATGGTTGGACTCCAGACACTTCGCGCCGAATTCCGCCCCACTCTACGGCTAGCCATTCCTCTGGTCCTCGCGGAACTCGGCTGGATGAGCATGGCCGTCGTCGATACCATGATGGTCGGGCGGCTCCCCAACAGCGCGACTGCCATGGGCGCCGTGAGTCTTGGTTCCAACATTTTTATTGTGCTGGCTCTCTTCGGTGGTGGCCTGCTTATGGGATTGGACACGCTCGTCTCGCAAGCCTTCGGAGCGGGCCGGCGCGAAGACTGCCATCGTTCTCTGCTCAACAGCATTTATCTGAGCATCGCCTTGACGCCCTTCCTGTCCGCTGCTGTCTGGTTACTTCCCTCGCTCCTCGCGGGGATGCACGTTGATCCGGGAGTCTTAGCCCTCGCCATTCCCTACACCAAGGCCCTGGCCGCCGGCCTGCTGCCCCTTCTACTCTACTTCGCGGTGCGCCGCTGCCTGCAGGCGATGAACATGGTCAAGCCGGTGGCCTTCGCGCTCGTCAGCGCCAACATCGTAAATACGCTCGGGAACTGGATCTTGGTCTATGGCAAGTGGGGGGTGTCGCCGATGGGCGCAGTTGGCTCCGGCTGGTCCACGGCGATCGCGCGGCTCTACATGGCCTCTGTGCTTGTCGGCTACCTGCTTTGGTACGACCGAAAGCACCGAACTGAACTTCTGAGAACTCCCGTCGACATCGACCTTCCGCGCATCCGCCACCTCATTACGCTCGGCTTGCCCGCGGCGATTCAGTTCACATTGGAAAGCGGCGTCTTTGCGCTCGTCACAGCGCTCATCGCACGGCTTGGCGCGATTCCGCTCGCTAGCCACCAGATTGCTCTGAACACCGTCGCGTTTACTTATATGGTGCCGCTCGGTATCGCTTCGGCGGCCGCCGTGCGCGTGGGCCAAGCCATCGGCCGCAAGGATGCCGCCAGAGCGGGAGCGGCGGGCGGGACCGCCATCTTTCTTGGTGCAGCCTTCATGACCTGCGCCAGCGGGGCTCTACTCTTATTTCCTCGATGGATCGCACGGATGTACACACCGGATGAGACCGTCATTCACAGCACCATTCTTCTGCTCGCTGCCGGCGCCGCCTTTCAATTGTTCGATGGCATCCAAACCGTCGCCACAGGAGCTCTCCGGGGCGCGGGCGATACGCGCACACCCATGTTCTGCCACTTCACCGCGTATTGGATTATTGGTCTTCCGCTCGGTGCCTGGCTGTGTTTCTACCGGGGTTGGGGCGCGTTTGGCCTGTGGGCTGGCCTGAGCCTGGCGCTTATTTTGATTGGCATTGTCCTGCTTTTCGTCTGGCGCCGCACGGTACGCCGCTTGGTGCTCGTGCCCTAAACAGGCGAGCGCAAACTTGACTTCGAGCTGGTAAATGAAGCGACTGGACCAGGGCGACTTACATCTTGTAGCGGCCGAGGTCCTCGTCGGAAAGGCCGTCGAGCCAGGTGCGGAGTTGCTCGTTGGTATTGCGCTCGGAGAATGCGCTCGATATTTTGGAGTTC
>QHZC01000508.1 GCA_003224515.1 Acidobacteriota bacterium | reverse complement strand
GGAACCACGAGATATCGGGAGCTCCGCAAGCGCGGCATCGCTGCGCAGGACGCCGCGAAAACGGCGGGTAGCTCCGATGGACCGTGGCACCTTGCGAACACGCCAGCGCTGAAAATCGCTCTGTCCAACGCTTACTTCGCCTCGCTCGGGCTTCCCGAGCTCACGGCTCATGGTTAGTTCACCCCGCCGAACCGCCGGATGCGAGACCCGCATGTCCGGTCGTGTGGCAGGGGAGAGTGGGCGACCACTTCCCCTATGCCGATTTCTCGACGTAGAAAATAAAAGCTGCTTTCTCCTGTCCATTTTTCTCTTCTTTTTTGACTGCTTCTTTCTGTGTATTTCTCCCGAGGGCCGAGTGATGCTAAGATTCCCTGCGTTTCTAGCCGCTCTTCATGCCGATCAAAGAAAAAAACTACTGGCTCGAAACGGTAACCGTTCCCCCTGCGCCATCCGCTGGAGATTTGCCAGACCACGTCGACGTCGCGATTGTGGGCGCGGGCTACTGCGGCCTTTCCGCTGCGCGCACACTCGCGAAACGTGGCGTGAACGTCGCCGTGCTGGAAGCCGAAACTTTCGGCTGGGGCGCCAGTTCCCGCAATGGCGGCATGGCGCTCACGGGCATGAAATTGACAGTACCTACGCTGATCCGCTTCGCTCGCCACCATCGATTGTGTCGAGCAGATCGTGCGCGAAGAAAAGATCGAGTGCAACTTCTCGCGCTGCGGCCACCTCGAAGTGGCGTGCAAGCAATCACATTTCGACGGCTACCAAGTATCCGCCGTGCTCGTCAAGCGCGAATTCAACCACGAACTCCGCATCATCCCAAAAAGTGAACTGCGCGGCGAAATCGGTTCCGACATTTATTTCGGCGGCATGGTGGACGAAACCAGCGCCGGCCTGAATCCCGCGCGGTACCTCGCCGGCCTGGCTCTTGCCGCGCAGCGCGCCGGCGCGTGCCTTTGCGATCACACGCGCGTCACATCCGTCGGGCGAGAGAGAAACAACAAATTCCGCATGGAAACTTCAAAAGGCGCCATCACCGCGCGTGAAATTATTCTCGCCAGCGGCGCGTACACGACCGATGCCACTCCGGCGCTGCGAAAGAAAATCATTCCCATCGGCTCGTACATCATGGCCACGGAAGTTTTGCCCAGCGATCTGGCCCGCGAACTCAGCCCGCGCAATCGCATGATCTACGACTCAAAACATTTTCTCTACTATTATCGCCTCACGCCGGACAATCGCATGCTCTTCGGAGGCCGCGCCGCCTTTTTTCCGGAAACCGAAAACACCGTGCGTCAGAGCGCGGAAATTCTGCGCCGCGGCATGATCGGTGTCTACCCGCAACTCGGCGACACTAAAATCGAATTCGTCTGGGGCGGGACGCTCGATTTCACGCTCGACGTTATGCCGCACGCGGGAAAAATCGGCGACATGTATTTCGCGGCGGGCTTCGCCGGCCACGGCGTCGCCGCAGCCACATGGTTCGGCGCGAAACTCGCTGGCCTTGTCTGCGGCGATCCCAACGACATTCCCTTCGACGGCATACCTTTTCGCGGCGCACCACTTGGCCTACGCAGCGGCCACACCTGGGCGCTTCCTCTTGCGGGCGCATGGTACAGAATTCTGGATTGGCTGACTTAAAGCGGTAGTTAGTCGTGGGTTAAGTTCTCAGCGAAATTCCCTTAGTTTTTTGTTTCTCTAGTCTCCTGTGGGTCTCTGCCTTTGGTATTCTTCGTTGGTGCTATGGTTGAGCTATTTCCTTATGCAGGGCACGAAAAACAAAATACATTGCCGGACCGAGCAGCACCGGCATCGGCCCCCACTTCCGCGCGAACGGGTCGCTTGCCACCAGCGCGACCGCGCTCATCACCAGCGGCGCAATGATGACGTAGAGCAGTCCAGCGCGGCCCCAAGGAATACGGAAGGGCCGCGGCAATTCCGGCTGCGTCTTGCGCAACTGCCACGAGGAAAGCACCGTCAGAATCGTTACGCCAATGCGCAGCCAGACGTAGACCGTCAAAAGCTGCACCATGGTCCTCTGCGCCAGCAAGGCGTAAATGATCGAAGATACGATGATGGCGATCCACGGAGTGCCATAACGCGGATGCCGTGCAGCAAGTACCGGTGGCAGATACCCATCCTCCGCCATCGTGGATGGCATCCGCGTGCATGTCAGCACCGTCGCGTTCAGCAGCGAAAGGTTGCTAATCATCGCCGCGATGGTCATCGCAAAGCCCAGCCAGGGCCCACCGATCAACTGGGCGGCATCGGAAAAATATCCGGTGTGCCATTTCTGCCAGTTTCCCAGTGCTGCGAGCGAGAACATGGTCGGGAGAAAATACGTGGCGATGGAGAGCGGAATTACAACTGCAAGCGCGATTGGATAGCTCCGTTGCGGGTGTTCCACTTCTTCCGCGACGCTGGACACTTGCTCGTAGCCGGAGTAAAGCCACAAACCGAGCGCTAGCCCCACGCCCAAGACTCGAAATGGTGGGACGTGCGGCGACACCAGCGGCGAAAACGGATTGTGCTGCCACTTCGTCGCGGCGATCGCGCACAGCGCTGCGATCACCAGTAATACGAAAATCTCCAGAACCGTTGAGACCGCGCCGACCATCCGGATGCCGCGCACGTTGATCCACGCGATCACCGCGATGATGGCCACGCTCACCAGGTGGTGCTTCCATCCCACAATCGCCGGAAAATAGAAACTCAAGTAGTCGGTCGTGAGCACGGCATAAGCCGCCGCCAGCAGAAACGATGCGCTCCAGTTCCACCACCCCGCCAGGAATCCCCAGAAGTCGCCGAAGCCCGCGCGCACCCAGCGGTAGAATCCGCCCTCAACGGGAATCGCTGTGGTCAGTTCTGAAGCCACCAGCGAAACAGGAATGCACCAGAAAAACGGGATGAAGAGGTGATAGAGAAGGGTCAGCCCCGGCCCGCTCGTTGTGACCATGTCTTCTAGGCCGAAGGGGCCGCCGGTCGCGTACGCGTACATGACGAAGACGAAGGGAAGCAGGGCGGCTTTGCGCACGACTGCTCTTACAGCGCTGGGTTTGTTGGCGTTTGAGGAAATGTTGGCTGGCCTCGTTTGAATCCAGACGACGGATTTGTTCGGCAGAGGGTAACGCATTGAGCGGGACAATGGGAAGGGCAGACCGGGTCCTCAGCCTGCCCCGACCTTGTCGGGGAGCGTAGGCTGTGCCACGAGAGCCGACCTGCAGTGTTGGCGCGACTAAGAGTGCGGGCCTGAGACCCGCCACTACAGAGTCCTCGCACCACCGAAGCCGTGCCCTCGAAGGCGGGCTATGACGAGGCGAATCTCCCCATAGGTTATTTCCGGCGGGATCACTGTGTCAGCCGCAGGTTTAGTTCCTGCATCGCGAAGTTGCCGCGGTCATTCGCAGGTGCCATAATTTGAATTCAAACTGCAGGCCTGTGGTTCGGGACATTGGTTACCTGTCACGAACCACTTGTGGCGGTTACTGAGGGGGTTTTATGGGGCTGCGCGATAGCTGGATTAGAAACCGAGAGGCGGCGGTAACAGGGGCGAACGGAAACGGGAACATTTCGCAGATGCACCTGGCGCGTCAGGGCCTGACCACTGAGGAGATGGAATACATCGCGAAGCGCGAAAAGCTGGAGCCGGAGCTGATTCGAAGCGAAGTGGCGCGCGGTCGGATGATCATTCCCGCGAACGTGAACCACCAGAACCTGGAACCGATGGCCATCGGCATCGCGAGCAAATGCAAGATTAACGCGAACATTGGGAATTCGGCGACGAGCTCGAACATCGATGAGGAATTGAAGAAGCTGCATCACGCCGTGCACTTTGGCGCGGATACGGTGATGGACCTTTCGACTGGCGGGGACATCTCCGTGATTCGAAAGGCGATTATTGACGCTTCGCCGGTGCCCGTGGGCACGGTGCCGGTGTATGAAGCGATCTCGCGGGTGCGGCGGCCGGAAGACTTGACGATCGAGCTGATGCTGGAAGTGATCGAGGAGCAGGCCGAGCAAGGCGTGGATTACATGACCATTCACGCGGGCGTGCTGCGCGAGCATGTGCCGCTGGTGCGCAAGCGGATTACCGGGATCGTAAGCCGCGGCGGGTCCCTGATGGCGCACTGGATGGAGCATCATAAGAAGCAGAATTTCCTGTACGAAAACATCGAAGAGATTTGCAAGATTTTCCAGAAGCATGACGTGAGCTTTTCGTTTGGGGACGGGCTGCGGCCCGGGTGCATTGCGGACGCGAGCGACGAAGCGCAGTTCGCAGAGTTGAAGGTGCTTGGGGAGCTCACGAAAAAGGCGTGGGAGCACGACGTGCAGGTGATGATCGAGGGCCCTGGGCACGTGCCGCTGGACAAGATCAAAGAACAGGTGGACAAGGAGATGGAGTGGTGCCATGAGGCGCCGTTTTACACGCTGGGGCCACTGGTGATCGACATTGCGCCGGGGTACGACCACATCACCAGCGCGATCGGGGCGGCGATGATCGGGTGGCACGGGGCGTCGATGCTGTGCTATGTGACGCCGAAGGAGCACCTTGGGTTGCCGAATGCGGAAGACGTGAAGCAGGGTGTAATTGCGTACAAGATTGCAGCGCATGCGGCAGACGTGGCGCGTCACCGTCCAGGTGCGCGGGACCGCGACGATGCGTTGATCTATGCGCGGTTTTTGTTTGACTGGAACAAGCAGTTTGAGCTTTCGCTCGATCCACCGACCGCGAAAGCGATGCATGATGAAAACCTGCCGGATGATTTTTATAAAGAAGCGAAGTTCTGCTCGATGTGTGGGCCGAAGTTCTGCTCGATGAACATCACACAAATGGCGGATGCGGAGGGCGGGCACGACCAGACGGAGCGGAAGCGGAAATTCGTGGAGTTGCTGGCCAAGGTGCAAGGCGCCTGAGGAAGGCGGGGAATACCGGCCATGGGAATGTTTGAGGTGAAAGTGAAGTTGGCGAGCCTGACTGCGCCTGGGCGGGGTGCGACTGTTCTTGAAGGACTGGGCTTCATGGTTGATGCTGTGGCAAAGAAACTCATCACGCGTGACTTGCTAGCTCTCTGAACTTATGCCTTCTCCAGATTCTGGATCTTGTCTGCGCGAGGAATTTAACCGCTGGGCGGAGGCGGGGCGGGGCGTGGGGATGGAGCAGGATCACCTGCCCATCACGCTGCCGGTGCTTGAGAAAATGCGGCTCGCGCCAACGGACAATGTCCTGGACGTCCGCGTGGTGGGGATAGATATTTCCGACGAGATGATTCGCCACGCTCGGCGAAGCAGCGTGGACTTCGACAATTTGATGTTCGTGGCAGGGGAAGTTGCGCAAATCCCCTGGCAGCCGCACTTTTTCTCGCACGCGATTTCCGTGGAATCCTCGTATTACTGGCCCGATCCCGTGGCGGGCATCAAAGATATTTTTCGGATTCTCGGCGACGGGGGCTCGGCGTGGATTCTGATCAACTACTACCGCGACAATCCGCACTGTCACCAGTGGAGGGATCTCCTCGCGGTCCCGACGCACCTTCTTTCCGGCGAAGAATGGGGCGGATTTTTCCGTGATGCGGGATTCACGAACGTAACGCACGAGCGCATCGTTGATCAATCCCCGTCGCCGGAGGTCTATACAGGCCGTTGGTTCCGCGACGCGGCGCATCTCCGCGCCTTCAAGGAAGAAGGAGCACTGCTCGTCCACGGAACGAAGTAGCAAGGGCAGGTTACTTTTTTGAACCAAATGGCGCAGGTACAGTTCTTGCCCGAGCTACCACTGCTAACATTAAGTCTAGGTGATCCATCC
>QHZC01000506.1 GCA_003224515.1 Acidobacteriota bacterium | reverse complement strand
TGGGGCAAGTATCCGGCGAGTGCGCGAAGTGTTGGAGTGCGATCAGAGTATTGAGGGCCTTGGAAACATTTCCACAGTGGGGTATCCACTAGCCCGAGGCATCTCACTAAGGCAAGTTAGCTTCTCATACGTGCGAGAGCGCCCGGCGTTAGATGATGTGTCTCTCGAAATCTGCCATGGGGATTGTGTAGCACTAGTAGGCCCGAGTGGCAGCGGCAAGAGCACTATCGCCCGATTGTTGGTGCGCGTAGCAGACCCTGCACTTGGGCAGATTCTCTTAGATGGCCGCCCCATTACCGAATACTCGCTTGCAGCAATCAGAACGGCTGTCAGCTACGTGCCGCAGAAACCTGTTTTGTTTGACGGAACGGTGCGGGAGAATCTGCTCTACGGAAAACCAACGGCAACCCCAGTGGAGTTACAGAGTGTTGTCGTCGCAGCTCAGTTGATGCCTGTCTTGGCCCGCTTCTCGAAGGGCCTGGAGGCGCACATTGGGCCATCAGGACACCGCCTCTCCGGCGGAGAGGCCCAGCGGCTAGCCATCGCCCGCGCCCTTCTTCGCGATGCTTCGGTCTTAATACTCGATGAAAGCACCTCTGCACTTGACCTACCAACGGAGCGCGCGGTTTTTGAAGCTATTGGTCGTCGTCGTTCAGCGTCGATAGTAATTGTCATCTCACACCGGTTGACATCCCTTACCTGGGTGAACCGAATCGTAGTAATGAATCGAGGGCGGATTGTTGCCGCCGGTAATCATGACCTGCTTTATGCGCAGTTCCCGCAGTATCGGCAACTATACGATACGGACCAGCGGTCAGCTATCAACTAGAGTGTTTCCCTGCCTTGCGTGAGAAAGTACAGGTGGCGAGGTACTGATGAGCGCGTCCGATGTTGGGAAGATGCCCTATTCCAACATTGCCCTGGAGGTTGCTACGTTGCTACGATCTTGGCCATAATGGTGGAGGTTGTTCTGGAAGTGGAAGGGATGTGTCATGACGCCCTATAATAAGCCAAACTAGGCTTCAGCGATATGCGTCAATCAGTCCAACTCGATACGTCAAGGAATTCGGAATGCCGACAGTCCCCGGGACATGCGCTTCAGCAGTTGCGTGACATGACAATCTGGGTATAACGCTGCGTGATGTCTATCGCACGAGTGGAATTAGTGCAGCCGGCCACCTCTATCTGAAGCTCATTATTCCTCCGAGCAGGCTGTCAGATATCGAAACGAAAACGAAGGGCCTTGTTCCAAACATCTTCCGAGTCTACGCGCTGGCCGTCATTTATGACGCAGACGTACGTGAAATACTCAGTTTGTATGGCCTAGATCGGGAGCTGCGCTACTAAGGGGTGTCTCGGTATAGCTTAGAAGCTACAGCATTGCAGAACTGTTTGCGAAGCGAAGTCTTAGACCCAACCACGTGGCAGACTCAACCGACAAGGGTCAGTCTTGGCTCCCCACGTTCTCAAGACCTAGATCGCCCGGTTTGGATGTGTGCCAGAAGAGAAGACGCAACTCCGAGTTTGTCAGAAGAACCGAAGAACCCTTCGCCGTACGCTCTATGTTTCGTAGTTGTATCCCGGTTTCCTCGGAGCTCACGAAACCGCCGTTTTCGCAAAGGCGTCGCTGTCGTAAAGGTGGTAGAAGGTACGCCGCTGCCCCGAGCGGAAGTCATTCGTCACGAAGGATTACGCCCCGACTTCAAATGCTGCTCGCCTTGGCATCGGTGCTCGGGGAACCCTGGCAGTCCTTGTGTCGCTGATTAAAGTTGTCACCCTGCGCGACGATCTTACAGGCCCACTCCT
>QHZC01000505.1:1226-2918 GCA_003224515.1 Acidobacteriota bacterium | reverse complement strand
ACGTTCCCGGACGTGCTGATTGCTATTCGACATGCGTGATCTACCTCATCCCTTTTGGGCAAAAAACGGAGAAACGGAGAAAGAACACATCCCCTTGATGCGAACCGATCTGCCCGGGATCGATGCGCACACGGATCGAGGAGGCCCGAAAAGGGCCCGTGATTTTGTAACCAGTACCGGCTTCGACTTGCGTACGAGAATTCCTTTGACGCGGTCCGCCCGCTTCCTTGCGCCGCGCCGCCGCCCGAAAAACCACACTGCAACACGATTCGGTTTGCCTCCGGCCAGGCCGAGGCCAGCAAACTACTTGATCTCGACCTTGGCTCCGGCCTCTTCGAACTTCTTCTTGATGGAAGCGGCTTCGTCCTTGTTGACGCCTTCCTTGACAGTCTTCGGAGCGCCATCCACCAGGTCCTTGGCTTCTTTGAGGCCCAGGCTGGTGACTTCGCGGACCGCTTTAATGACGTTGATCTTGTTGCCCCCAACGTCCGTGAGCACGACGGAGAATTCGGTCTTTTCTTCCGCCGGTGCCGCGCCGCCTGCTGCCGCCCCGCCGCCCGCCGCCACAACCGTGGCCGCAGCCGCAGAGACGCCGAAGGTTTCTTCCATCTTCTTCACGAGGTCGGACGCCTCCAGCAGCGTCAGCCCCTTGATTTCTTCCAGGATCGTATCGACTTTCGACATGACTCTTTCTTCTCCTCTCAATTCTAGAAATTGAACTTACTGGGCCGCTTCGGGAACCGGTTCAGCACCCGGTGCTCGACCGGCCCCGCCGGACCCAAACTTGTTGGCCTTGATGGCTTCGCTGACGGCGACCGCAACGTTACGCGGCAATGCGCTCAGGGCCATGGCGATGCGCTGCGCCGGAGCGTTCAGCAGGAACATGATCTTGCTGATCAACTCTTCCTTGGACGGGAGAAGCGCAAGCTGCTGAATCTCCGCGATGGAAATGACCCGGCCTTCGACCACTCCGGACTTGAACTGAAACGCCGGGACGTCTTTGGCAACCTTGGTGAGCGCCTTCGCCAGCGCCACCGGATCGGCGGCAGTGTAGGCGATCGAATTCGTTCCGCTCAGTTTCTTGAGCAGGTTCTCGGCGGGGGTACCCGCGCCGGCACGCTCCGCGAGCGTGTTCTTCACAACCTTGTACTTACCGCCCGCGGCCTGCACGGCGCGGCGGAGCTTGGTGTCGTCTTCAACCGTGATGCCCTGAAAGGTCGAGAGAATGACCGTCGATACTTTCGCAAGCTCGGTCTTCAGCTTGTCCAGGTCCTGCTGTTTTTCGTTGCGATTCTTCATAATTTCGCTCCGGTGGCTTGGTCCGCTCTACTACGCGGCGGCGGCCATCGCTTCCACTTCGGCCAAGTCGATCGTAATGCCCGGACCCATGGTCGAAGTCATGGTGATTTTCTTGACGTACTTGCCTTTGGCTGCGGCGGGCTTGGCTTTCACCACTGCTTCGATTACGGCGTGCGCGTTTTCCGCGAGCTTCGCGCCGTCAAACTGAATTTTGCCGATCGGGCAGTGCACGATCCCGGCCTTGTCGACTCGGAATTCCACTTTACCGGCTTTCACTTCCTTGATCGCCTTGGCGACCTCGAAGGTGACCGTGCCGGTTTTCGGGTTGGGCATCAGACCGCGCGGGCCGAGCACTTTACCCAGCTTTCCGGCGGAGCGCATCATGTCCGGCGT
>QHZC01000505.1:0-1018 GCA_003224515.1 Acidobacteriota bacterium | reverse complement strand
AATAGCTCTGCCGCTTCGCCGAGCTTATACGGGCGCACTTCTATCAACTTGCGCGCCTTCTCCACGTTCTTCCCTGCCTTCTTTGCCATTGCTGCTACCCCTTTACCCCGAACCCGCGAAGCGGGTGAGCGGGGCGATCCCGTAGCGCCCGAACTTCTAGGCTTCCACGACTTCCAGGCCCATATTGCGCGCCGTACCCATGACCGTGCGCACCGCAGACTCGAGATTCGTGGTGTTGAGATCGACAAGCTTGATCTTTGCAATTTCCTCGACTTGCTTTTTCGTAACCTTCCCGACTTTGTTGCGGTTCGGCTCAGCAGATCCCTTCGCGATGTTGGCCGCACGTTTGAGCAGAACCGAAGCCGGCGGGGTCTTCAGGATGAAGGTGAAGGTGCGGTCCGTGTAGACCGTCACGAGCACCGGGAAAATCATCCCGTCCGGCTCCTTGGCCGTCTTGGCGTTGAACTGCTTGCAGAAATCCATGATATTTAAGCCGTGGGGGCCGAGCGCAGTGCCGACCGGCGGCGCCGGAGTCGCTTTGCCCGCGGGCAACTGCAGCTTGATGGTTGTTTGAATCTTCTTTGCCATGTTCCGGCCTCAAATCCTTTTCTCGGAATCTGTGGGGGCGGCCTTTTCTGAGGCCGTCCGCTCAACGAACTTATCTATCCCAGCTTCTCCACGCTTGCGAAATCCAGCTCCACCGGCGTGGAGCGGCCAAAAATCGTTACGGAGACTTTCAGGCGGCTGTGGTCGTTGTCGATCTCTTCAACGCTCCCATTGAAATTCGCAAACGGCCCGTCCACGATGCGCACCTGCTCGTTGCGCTCGAAAACCACCTTCGGCTTAGGGCGGTCCTGCGGCGTGTGCACGCGATTGATGATGCCGTCGACTTCCGCCTCACTCAGCGGCGACGGCGACGTCGCCGAGCCCACAAAGCCGGTGACGCGCGGCGTGGAGCGCACGGTGTGCCAGGTGTTTTCGTCAAGGTCCATTTCCACCAGAACGTACCCGGGATAGG
>QHZC01000503.1:1431-7113 GCA_003224515.1 Acidobacteriota bacterium | reverse complement strand
CAGCTGACCCTATATGGCCGGATTTGGGCGACCCCTGAGGCTTCACTCTAAAATCGTCGCCTATCCAGTTAGAGTACCCGCCAACCCAAGGCGAAATCTGTCTAGACCAACCAAGCGACTGTTGTTGGTTCTCGCAGCGGAAGTTTTGTGCCTGTCCACTTGCTCAAAATTGAAAGTGAGCATATGCAATTTTGGTAAGAGATACACAAGGGTTTTCAATGCGAATCCAGTAGCCACCGTAACCTGGACTCGACGTCTCGTAGTTGTGGCACAGATTGAAACAACACGAAGCACCACGGGGGACGTTGCCCAAGGAATTGTCGGAGGTCGGATGGCGACGTAAGTCATCCTACGGCACGGTTTCCTATCTCTACTCCTGAATTCCGCCAACCCGGCCTGGAACGTCGACAGGTCCAATCTGGCCATGATCTCGCTGAAACCCTTCTCCGTTATCGGGCGGGCATCTGGCGATTCATCAAGGTCCTGCCCACCCCATCGAACATTATAATAATACATACAAGAAAAAACTGCTTGACATAAGCCGGGCAATCGGTATCATTCCTATAATTCTGACTGAATTCTTACTTTAGCACTTCTCCGGAGACGGTGCTCTCTCCTTGCACCTTGAGGGTAGGAAACAATTGAGCGGTGCAGCTGCACTCCGCAAGTCTTGATTCAGACAAAAGTGGAGTACCACCGATTGTTCGTAGTCGCTGGGTCGCGTCGTTTTCAAGATCGTGACCATCAAGGAATCTACGGCCGGGAGATGTACGAAACTTGGTACAAGATGACGGTGATGCTGGAGTCCGGCCTGGACATTAGTCCGGTGATTACGCACCGCTTGCCATGGCAGAGCACGAAAAGGGTTTCGAGGCCATGAGGAGCAGTGACTGCGGCAAGGTGATTTTGGACTGGAGGGAATGAAGAATACGGGAATTCGCATCCCGTGCAGCGCGTCCTCCTTTTCTTCTTCAGGGGCGAAGCAAAAAAATTCCATGTGTTCGTCAATCGCCCGCGCGGGACAGTCGCCGCCTCGATGTGCGAAGAGTTTCGGCAACGTTCCTGGCCGCACGTATGGTGAGTATCTGGGAGGATTAGGTTGAAATTCGGTACGGGACGAGTCTTGTACGCTTATATTCCCCTATGCCTTCTTCTGACATGCGGTGTCGCAGCAGGGCAAGCCGGTCCAGTTTTTTCAGGTCAGGAATGGCAGTCTTACGGACAAGATCCGGGCGGCATGCGGTTTTCTCCGCTGAAGCAGATCAATCAGACCAATGTCCAACAACTCCAGAGAGCATGGACGTACGAGCTACCACGGAATCCTAGTACCGACATCGTAGCTTTCGAAAGCACCCCCCTGATGGCGGATGATATCCTTTACTTCGCAACTCCAACAGGTCAGGCCATCGCCCTCGACGCGGAGACCGGGAAACAACTTTGGCTCTTCGATCCGTTTAGTGGGGATAAGGGCAACCGTCGCCCGGTCGTTAATCGCGGGGTTGCTTATTGGGAGGGAAGGTCGCTGATTGCGTGTGGGGGCGAGGACGGTAGTGTGGACAGGCGGATCTTCTATGTGACTCCCGATGCTCGCCTTTTCGCTCTAAATCCTGCCACAGGGAATCCGTGCCCGGGCTTCGGCAAGGAAGGCGCAATCGATCTGCGGGAGGGCGTTGCCTCCGCCTGGCCGGAACTGGAATATGGCGACACCTCGCCGCCGGTCAAGAGGACCGAGCGGCGCGGTCAGGGCTTTCGACGTGCAGACGGGAAAGCTGGTGTGGAGGTTTGACACCGTGCCGAAGCCCGGTGAAGTCGGGCACAACACTTGGGAAAAAGATGGATGGAAAGATCGCTCGGGCACCAACGCGTGGGGCCCGATCAGCGTTGATGTCAACCATGGGATGGTTTTTCTGCCTCTGGGCTCGCCTTCTTACGATTTTTACGGCGCTGACCGGAAGGGTGAAGATCTTTTCGCCAATTCTGTCTTAGCACTTAAGACCGAGACCGGTAAACTCGTCTGGTATTACCAGATCATTCATCACGACCTGTGGGATTACGACTTGCCTGCCCAGCCAGTATTGATGACGGTGCACCGTGCGAACCGTGAAATCCCTGCCGTAGCCGAGGTCACCAAGACGGGTTTTGTATTTGTCTTTGATCGTCTAAACGGCGTCCCACTGTTTCCGATCGAAGAGCGGCCCGTCCCACAAAGCCAAGTACCGGGAGAGGCGACTTGGCCCACTCAGCCATTTCCGCTTAAACCACCACCTTTGGCCCGGACGTCGGTCGCGCGCGCCGATATCACTAACGTCACGCCGGAGTCACGCAAATATTGCCTCCAAACTTTTGGCTCTATTCTGCCGGCACGGATCTTCGATCCCTGGAGCTTGACGCTGAAGCTGGAAATGCCGGGAACCTTGGGAGGCGCGAACTGGTCAGGAGCATCCTTCGATCCTTTCTCGGGCTATCTCTTCGTCAATACCAGTGACCTCGGCGTGGTTGGCGAAATGAAGCGCCAACCGGCGGGCTCTCCCGAGGCATATCTGTGGGGCAGCAAGTGGGGCACTTTCGCTCGCTTCTGGGACAGCCAGCATTACCCGTGCCAGCAGCCGCCCTGGGGAACTTTGAACGCCGTGAATCTGAATACAGGGGAAATTGCCTGGAAAGTTCCCCTCGGAGTGGTAGACGCACTGAAAGCGAAAGGGATTCCCAAGACGGGTATCTATAACCTCGGGGGTTCCATCGTAACCGCCGGCGGACTGGTCTTCATTGGCGCTACGGCTGATCATCGCTTCCGGGCGTTTGATGCGCAAACGGGCAAAGAGCTTTGGGTCACGAAACTTGAATTCAACGGGCACGCGACTCCCATGACGTACCTGGGGAAGCGAACGAACCGGCAATTCGTGGTTATCGCCGTAGGAGCGGGCGGCAATATCGGTGACGATGCTTCCGGCCCGACGGCTCTGGCAGCGTATGCTCTTTTTCCCAAGGGACAGTCCAGTCCGGCCCAGGCGAGATTGCAAGCAGAATTAGCGAAGATTCCATCCGGGACTGGGAGTGAGCCCCCGGAAATCAAACCGCCGCTCCTCGCGCCGACGCAACCTATCCCATTCAGCCACCGCGGTCACGTTGCAGCTGGAATGAGCTGTGACAATTGTCATCAATTGTCGAGCGACGGCAAACAGATGCAAATTCCGAGCGTGACTGGGTGTATGGCTTGTCATCAGTCGGTGATGGAGGCACGTCCCGCAATTCAGAAAATGACTCAATTGGAAAAAGAAGGCCAGCAAATTTCCTGGGTTCGCGTATATCAGCTGCCAGAGTTCGTTTTCTTCAGTCACCAGAAGCACATTGACGCTAAGTTGGCCTGTGAAGTGTGTCATGGCATGGTGCGCAATCAGGATGTCCTACGGCAGGAGAAGGAGATCTCCATGGTCGCCTGCATCAATTGCCATAAGCTCCGAAAAGTTTCTACTTCCTGCGGTCTTTGTCACAATATTGGATACTGAATAAGATGTCTCTCAATCAGCGAACAGTTCTCAAAGGCCTGGTTGCAGGTTTCTTCGCGCCCGGTATTCAGGCTGGCGTGGAGGAAACTGCAGAACCTTCGGAAACATACGGTCACCTAAAAATCTGGGATGTGCACAACGATGTTAAATCTTTGCCTGGCAACACTCCTGAAGAGCACATCGCGATTCTGGTGCGGCACATGGGCAGGCTGGGGATTGAGCGCCTCATACTCTCTTAGGGTTTTGCACTTCGTTTGCCCCGCTTGGTTGTTCCGACTCCGCAGGCCCTTTCTTCGCTGGGGCGAAATTGCCGTCCAGGAACGACTCGCTCCATTTCAACTGCTGGATCTCGTTCAATTCGCTCAGAAACGTCCGCCAGATTTTCAACCAAACGCCCGCTTCTCCCAGTCTCGCAGCCGCCGCGGCGTCGGCTGCGAAGGGCAACCGATTTTCGCCAGAAGAAACTACCTTGCTCTCCGGTGCGCTTTCTGTTTCCCGGCAAATGCTTCTCTCCCCTTACGAAAATAGGTTTACTTCCGGCTGGACTGCCGCTGATTTTCGAACCACCGCTTGACGCCGGCATCAAGCGCTTTCAGGTCTTGATGGACGTGGCAGCCGCAACACGCATAGGTGGCACGTCTTCCCGTAGCCTGCCCTGGAAAAAGCCGAACCATCTTCAAACTGGCAGGGAATGATCCCACCCAGTCTGTCGGCCAAGTTTCTTCAGCCATTTTTCTTGCGGAGAAGAATATCATCAAGTAGGCTAGATAATTCTTCCCTCTTAAGTGTGGAGGGGAATATTTGACTTACGAAAATGCACACACTGACGGTTCATTTTTGCAATCTTTAGCGTCGCGGTGGATCGCTGGGCCGTTGCTTCTGGTACTCGCCCTCAATATTTCGCCGCTGCGGGGCCAAAGTTCCTCCGCAGGATCGTCGCCGCCGGCTGAGGGCGGAAAGATATTCGCCCTCCGGTGTGCTGTCTGTCATGGGGCGGACGCACGCGGTGGCGCGTACGGTCCAGCTTTGGCCGGGAACATCGAGTTGCGTGAGCGACCAATCTCCTGGCTCCGCGATGTGATCCACAACGGAATTCCATCGGTGGGCATGCCAGCCTTCGATCTGAATGCCGGCGAGCTTGATGCTCTCGCCGCACTGGTCCATTCCCTGAATTCGCCAGCCGCGGAGAACATGGTGCCAGGCGACCGCGCGGCGGGAGAACAATATTTCTTCGGTGAGGGCAGATGTGCCACCTGCCATATGGTCCGTGGCAAAGGGTTGGCGGTTGGTCCGGACCTATCGAATGCAGCGCGAGACATGACGGTCGCAGAAATTCGAGCGTCGTTATTGCAGCCCGGTGTTCGCATCACTCCTGGCTATGCGCAATTGACGGTGCACTTGCGCAATGGTGAGACTCTACGCGGCTTCGCCCGGAGCCAGAGCAATTTTGAAATCGCACTGCAGGACATGAAAGGCCGGTTTCATTTGCTGCGTGAGAGTGAGATCTCGACAGCCAGCCAGGATAAACAGTCGGCGATGCCAGCGGTGAATGCAAGTTCCGAAAACCTAGAGAATCTGATCGCCTATCTTAGCGGGCTAACCGGGGTGAAGCCGGGAACAGCCGAAATCACGGAACCCTCAGAATCCGGCGGAATATCCTTCTCGAGAATACTCCATCCCCGGCCGGGTGACTGGCTGACCTATAACGGCAACCTGAGCGGGAATCGTTATAGTGAACTGAACGAAATCAATATCACAAATGTGAAGCAGTTGGGACTGAAGTGGATCTATACCGTGCCTCTCTGGGAGCAGTTCTATCCTGACACTCCTTATTACAGAGAGAATATGCAGTACTTCGGCCTGGAGATGACACCCCTGGTGGCCGACGGCATTATGTACGGCACGGGACCGCAGCAGGCATTCGCGCTGGATGCCCGCACTGGCCACCTGATCTGGTCATATTCGCGTTCAAAGCCTCCGGGGCTGGTGGGAGATCCGTCCCTCGGTTCGAATCGTGGCGCGGCAATTCTTGGGGACAAGCTGTTCCTGACGACAAGTGAAGCCCATTTGATTGCCTTGAACCGCACCACGGGGCATTTGGTGTGGGAAGTCGCGATGCCTGATAAACCTATGCATTATGGCGCGACTGTAGCACCGCTTGTAATCAAGGATATGA
>QHZC01000503.1:0-1415 GCA_003224515.1 Acidobacteriota bacterium | reverse complement strand
ATTTGTGGCCGCATATAGAGCTTCCGATGGCAAGCTCCTTTGGCGGCACTGGACAATTCCTGATAAGCAAGACCCGGAGGCTAAGACTTGGGGAGGCGATCCGCCGGAAACGGGAGGAGCGGCGACGTGGGTAACCGGCTCCTACGATCCGGAGACGGACACTCTTTACTGGACTACCGGCAATCCCTATCCGGACTCCGATGACCGAAATCGGCCGGGAGATAACCTCTACTCCAATTGCATTCTTGCTCTGGACCCGGATAGCGGTAGGCTCAAGTGGTTTTAACAAGTGACTCCTCACGATGTCCACGATTGGGATGCAACGGCACCCTTGGTGTTGATGGACACGGTCTATCAGGGACGGCAACGGAAACTCTTGTTGTATGCGAATAAGAATGGGTTTTTTTATGTGTTGGACCGCACCAATGGACACGTTCTGGTCGCCAAGCCATTTGTGAGGGTGAATTGGGCCAGCGGTATTGGCTCCGACGGTCGTCCTGAGCGTTTGCCCGAAGATGGGATCGTCTGTCCGGAGGCTGGTACGAACTGGGGTGCGACGGCTTTCAGTCCCTTGACCCGGCTGTATTACGTCATGGCTCACGAAAAGTGCGATGTAAATCTTTCGGCCGCCAACTCGAAAAAAAAGCGGCCTGAGGAGGAAGACGGCAAGAAATATCTGGAGGCGCTGGACATCCATGACGGAAAGATCGTGTGGAAGATCCCGGAAATGGGGCCGGTCGAGGGAAAGAGGAATGGGGGGATATTGGCGACATCGGGAGGGCTCCTGTTCTACGGCGACCCGAGTGGTGATATTGTCGCCGCCGATGCCCGCAATGGAAAAGCCTTGTGGTACTTCCCCACCAACGGAGAAAACAAGGCCTCGCCCATAACCTACACGATCAATGGAAAGCAGTTTGTGGCACTTGCAGTTGGCCCGAATATCCTCTCTTTCAGTCTTCCATGAGGGTACGTAGAAGGTTATGAACAAATATTTTTCGAGGCGTGAGTTTCTTCAAGTGTCGTCGAATGCGACAGCAGGCGCCGCTGCGCTTTCCTTGCTTCCCATGGCCGCCGCGCAGTCTCAGGCGCGCGGACCGTTCCGGGGAACGCTTTGTCTCTTTTCAAAGGCCGTTCCGCAACTGAGTTGGCGCGAACTTGCGCAAGCCGCCAAGCAAGCGGGATTTGGCGGAATTGACTTAACGGTTCGCTCCGGCGGGCACGTTCTTCCCGCGCGCGCGGCGACCGATCTTCCGAAAGCAGTCGCGGCAATTCGCGCGGAAGGGCTTGAAGTCCCGATGATCACTACCGAGCTTGTACGGGCCGACGACCCGACTGCCCATCCGATCCTCCAAACGGCAAGGCAGCTCTCCATTCCCTTCGTGAAGCCGGGATATTACCGCTACAAATTGGTGAAT
>QHZC01000504.1:5266-5720 GCA_003224515.1 Acidobacteriota bacterium | reverse complement strand
TTCTCCCGCCTCTGGCAGCCTTTTCTCTCGTCGTGTGCGGCCAATGGTTTTTTCATGGCACTGCGTCCTCGTTCAGTACGCGCATGGGACTTCTGCTCCTGGTCTCCGACCTGATCGTCCTATTTGTCGCGGTTCAAGCCTTTCGCACTCTCGAAGATTGGCGTGGTTTCGTCTGGTTCGGAATATTTTTCGGTTTCTTGGTCAGCCTCTTCGCCATCCTCCAGCACCTTACCTCTAACGGAAAGCTCTACTGGTTTCGCGAGATAAGCTCCGGTGTTGCCCCTTTTGGTCCGTACGTGAATCGGAATCACTTCGCCGGATTTGCGGAGTTGATTCTGCCGCTGGCCCTTGTTCCCTTGGTTCTCGGGAGAGTGCGCCGGGAACGCCGGCCGGTGGTTGGACTATTCGCGGTTCTTCCCATTGGGGCGCTGTTTCTCTCTGCGTCGCGGGGGGG
>QHZC01000504.1:0-5222 GCA_003224515.1 Acidobacteriota bacterium | reverse complement strand
TGGTCTCCTGGCTTGGCGTCGGACAGATCCTCAGGCGGCTATCCTCCGTTCAATTACTCGAAGTGACCGCAGGAAAGCGCGCCTCCATGCGGCGAGACACTTGGCAGATCTTTCTGGACCACCCTTTCGTGGGCACGGGACTAGGCACGCTGCAGATCGTCTATCCTTCCTATGAAACTCTCTATGATGGAAAGATCGTCAATCACACGCATAACGACTATCTGGAGGCTCTCGCAGAAACGGGCATTCTTGGAGGGCTCTGTTGTGCCTGGTTTCTGGGCGTCTTATTCAACGAATCTTTAAGACGACTGCGCCAGCTCAACAAGTCCTTTGCCGGGACCTTGCAGCTCTCGGGTCTCGTGGCTTCGACTGGCTTCCTGGTGCATAGCTTCGTCGATTTTAATCTGCACATTCCGGCGAATGCGCTGCTGTTTTTTCTCATGGCTCACTTGGCAACGGCGGAGATTCCGAAAGCCTCGCCACCACCATCTCCCTCCACAAGACAGCATCGCAGTTCTGGAATTCCCTGATGGACTTGGGCCTTGTGCCTGTATAATCCACTTTGGGGGGTCATCTATCCGCATGCAACCAGGCAGACTGGGTGTGCCGCTGTGCTGTTTCGCCACGAGTGCCCTGCTGGGGATGCTGGTATTGTCGCCTTCTACCCTAGCGCAGACCGTCGTCGAGACGCCGCAACAGACAAATGATCGCATCCGCGCGCTTTCCTCGACAGCACACCAGGCGCCGCATGACTACGTAATTGGCAACGGCGATGTAATCGACGTGGAGGTCTTTGATGTCAAGGAACTTAGCCGGGAAATGCGCGTTAGCCAAACGGGGTCCATCGGCATCCCCTTGGTACCGATCCGCTTGCATGTGGGAGGGTTGACGGAGGTCCAGGCCGAACAAAAGATAGGGGAAGTGCTGGAAGCCAATGGTCTGGTCTCTCATCCCCAAGTAAGCGTCAGCGTAAAGGAAAGAAAAAGTAAGCCCATCACGGTGGTCGGTGCGGTACAACACGCCATGGTGTATCAGGCGGATCGGCCCGTCACGATCTTGGAAGTTCACGCAGAAGCCGGCGGAATCGCCAATGATGCAGGAGATACGGTGATCGTGACGCGCCCATCCGGAGAGCCTTCGGTTGATTCGTCGGACCCTCCGTCCATCGGTCCGGAGGATCCCTCTGCGGTGAAAACACCAAAGGAATCGGATGCCGTCGCGAGTCCCCCTGCGCCGAATGAACCGCCCCCGCTGAGCAATACGATTACCGTCAACCTCAACGAGCTGCTGGAATCCGGAAATGCAGAGAACAACATCATTCTCCAGGCCGGCGATATCGTTACCGTCCCACACGCGGGAATTACGTACATACTCGGAGCCGTGAGCAAGCCCGGTGGTTATGTCATGGCCAATGATCGCTCGCAGATGAGCACTTTGAAATTACTTGCTCTCTCCGGCGGCTTGAGCCGCACAGCAAAGAAAGATCGAGCGGTCATCCTCCGCATGAAGAAGGTGCTGGAGCGCACGGCCGAAGATGTGCCTCTCCAACCCAGCGACATTTTGTATGTGCCGGATAGTGCCTCGAAACAGGCGATGTACAGGGCACTGGAATTCGGACTCGCGCTGGGAGCCGGGGTGGCACTCTACCGAATTGCATATCGCTAGTATATGACTGAAGAAAACAAACTCGTGCCTCGTGAAAATGGTTCACTTGGCGGCAGCGATCTGTTGCCGGTCCCGATTCGACTGCCGGTCTGGGAACTCTCTCCACGGGAACCTCACCTCTACGACTACCTGCTGATTTTGCGCAAGCACCAGTGGCTGATTCTTTCCTTTCTACACCGCGAAAATGCGAACATTCTCCCGTTCCAAGGCACGGATTCCTATGACATTATGATGGATCAGGATAACTACATCGAGACGCAATCCAAAATTCTGACCAGCGAAACTCTTGCGTTACAGACCATCCGCAACAATGGCCTTTCGGCTCGACCGGAATTTTCGTCTCCCAACGGTCCTTCGGAGGCAGTAGCCCTCGGCAGTTTGGCAAACCAGAAGCGCCCCCCCGAACTCGGCCAATTCTTGGGAAGTCTAACGGTGAAGCGCGTTCCCAACAGCCACCTGATGGACGTCAGTTTTGAATCGACCGATCCTCAGCTTGCCGCTCGAATCGTCAACGCGCACATCTCCTCCTACATCGAGCAGAATTTTCGCAGTAAGTATGAGGCCACGACACGGGCCTCCACCTGGCTGACGGATCAGCTCACGGAATTGAAGATCAGAGTTCAAAAGGCCGAAGACGCGCGCATCGCCTACGAACGGCGAAACCAGATCTGGACACTTGACGACAAACAGAACATCACTTCCCAGCGCCTCGGAGATATCAACAGGCAATTAACCGATGCGCAGAGTGAGCGCATGAAAAAGGAATCGCTCTATCAGTTTGCCAAGTCCGGGAATCTCGATGCTATACCCCAGGTGCAGAGCAATCTTGCGCTTACCGAATTGTTAAAAAAGCGCGGCGAAGTGTCGAGCGATTACACCGATGCCCTGAACCAGTACGGTCCTAACTTCCCCAAGGTGCAGCGTCTCCAGGCGCAGCTCAAGGACTATGACCTGAGCATTGAGAAGGAAAAAAAATACATACTAGATGTTCTGGAGAGCGATTATCGCGAAGCACAGCAGCGCGAGTCTCTCCTCATGCAGGCGCTCGATCAACAGAAGACCGAAACTAACCAGATGGCCGAAAAGCTTGTGGAGTACAACATTCTCAAGCGCGAGGCGGAGGCCAACAAGACCCTCTACGACGGCCTGATGACGAAATTGAAAGAAACTGCCATATCCCAGGGCTTGCGTTCTTCCAACATTCGCGTCGTCGATCCGGAGATGATTCCGTCCACGCCGGCGCGTCCTGCGAAGGCTCGCAATATGGTGCTGGCGTTTCTTGTTGGTCTGGTTGGTGGCATCGGCTTGGCGCTGATGCGCGAGTATCTCGACAATACCGTGAAGACCCCCGACGACGTCGAAACGCATTCCCGGCTGCCTTCCCTCGCCGTCGTGCCTCAGTTTACCGGTTCGAACGGCAGCGGGAAACATCATGGCCCCTTGCTTGGCTTCTCGTCCAACGGCCATGAGAAGCGCATGGAGCTGGTTGCTCACCACTTGCCCAAGTCGCAGATGTCAGAAGCGTTTCGCGCCTTGCGAACTTCCATTCTGCTTTCGCAGGCCGATCATCCGCCTCAGGTCATTTTGGTCACCAGCGCGCTACCGCGGGAAGGGAAGACCACCGCTGCCGCGAATCTGGCTGTAACGCTAGCGCAGCTCGGCGACAGCACCGTGATCGTGGATGCCGACCTCCGCAAATCTGGCATCGGTCGCCTCCTCAATTTAGCCAGCGGAAACTATGCAGGGCTGAGTTCCTATCTGGCGGGTGTTTCAAGTCTTGATCTGGTGTCTGTCCCGCACCCCGCGATTCCCAATCTCGTCGCCATTCCCACCGGGCCGCTTCCTCCCAATCCTGCGGACTTGCTCTCTTCTCATAGACTCGTCGAGGCCGTTGCCGAGCTCCGCACCAAGTACAAGTTTATTATCATCGATTCGCCTCCGATCATGGCTGCCACAGACGCGGTGATTCTTTCCGTGCAGACCGACGGCGTACTTCTCGTCGTTCGTAGTGGTGAAACACCCAAGAAAGCTTTCACTCGCACGCGCGACTTGCTAAGCAGCGTCAAGTGCCGCATCCTCGGTGTCGTTCTCAATGCCGTGGACTCCAGCGCTCCGGACTATTACTATTCCTACCGCTATTATCCCTACTCTTATGGATATGGTCCGCAGGAAGCGGCGGAGGCTCCGCATGAAGAAGATTCCGAAGCCATCGCGCATCGCGTCTCCCGCGATCGCGACGATGACTCCCAGGCCCTTTAAGGAGGCCCTTGCACTATCTGATCACCGGCGGCGCCGGCTTTATTGGTTCACACCTCGCAGAGCGGCTTCTTGATCGCGGCGACCGCGTCGACTTGCTCGACAACCTTTCGACCGGCAGCGTCGAAAACATCCGCCATCTCAAGTCCTCCGACCGCTTGCAATATCACCTGGACAATATCGAAAATCGGCAGTTGCTCGCTGAGCTCGTCGATGATGCCGATGTGATCGTCCATCTGGCCGCCGCTGTCGGCGTCAAACTCATCGTCGAAAGCCCCGTCAAGACCATCGAGACCAATGTAAACGGCACGCAATTGATCCTTGAAGCAGCCTCTAAGAAGAGGAAACTCGTTCTCACTGCCTCCACTTCGGAGGTCTACGGCAAGAATACCAACGTTCCTTTCCACGAAGATGCGGACCTCGTCCTAGGCCCCACCACAAAGGGCCGCTGGAGCTACGCGGCCTCTAAGGCGCTCGATGAATTTCTGGCGCTCTCTTACTGGAAGGAAAAGAAGCTCCCGGTCATCGTGGCTCGCTTGTTCAATACCGTGGGTCCCCGACAAACCGGGCGCTACGGAATGGTGCTCCCCAATTTCGTCAAGTCTGCCCTCGACAACACCGCCATCAGCATCTACGGCAGCGGCAAGCAATCTAGGTGCTTCTGTGATGTCCGTGACACCGTCGAAGCTCTCATCCGCCTCATGGACTCGGAGCGCTCTGTTGGCGAGGTCGTCAACGTCGGCAACACCGAGGAAATCACCATCGAGGCTTTGGCACAGAGAGTGAAGGAGCGCACCGGCAGCTCCGCTCCCATTGAATATGTGCCCTACGACCGGGCCTACGAGCCCGGCTTCGAGGACATGATGCGTCGCGTGCCCTCCGTCGAAAAGCTCCATGCCCTGACCGGCTTCCGTCCCCGTACCCCACTAAATGAGATCATTGACCGCGTCGCTGCCTTTTTTCAGCAAAAGGCGGGAGGCCCGGACATTCACAGGGTTGCCGCAACCAGCGCCGACTAGGTTCGGTCCGCCAGCCGCCTCTCGCATTTGCTCTTGAAGGTTTCGCCTTTTCTTCGTGTCATCCTGAGCGGAGCGAAAGCCTTCGACACGGAACCATCCGCCATTTCACCCTCAATTTGTCAAACTTTTAGCTGTTTTCTTCGTCTTTACCTTTAGCGGTCTGGGGTAGTCTTGTGACCAAAACTGCCAATGAAGGCGCACGCCGCCTAACTTTCATCGGGTGGCTCGACACTGTCCTTCGCGATCTGAAGTACACCTTCCGCATGCTCGCCCGCACTCCCG
>QHZC01000502.1 GCA_003224515.1 Acidobacteriota bacterium | reverse complement strand
ATGAAACTTGCTGAAGTTGCGCAAAAACTCGGATGCCGGTTGGAAGGCCCCCCGGAACTCGAGATTCGCGGGGTGGCCGGGATAGAGTATGCCGAAACGGGGCAGATTACCTTCCTTGCGAATCGGCGGTACTTTCCGCTACTGAAGACGACGCGAGCTTCGGCGGTTCTGCTCGAAGAAGGAATTCCGCTGGAGCGGGAGGCGGCGTTGCCTGCGCTTGCGGCGCTGCGCTCTGGCAATCCATATTTGGCAATTGCTCAGGCGATCGAGCTCTTCTATCAGTCGCCGCGCTATGCGCCCGGGATTCATAATACCGCGATCATCGCGAAAAGTGCCAGGATTGCCGATGGGGCGCATGTTGGGCCCTATTGTTATGTCGACGAAGACGTCGAACTTGGCCGCAATGCCGTGCTGCACAGCTTCGTCACTATCTACCGCGGCGCGAAGATCGGAAACGACTTCTTCGCGCATGCTCATGCTGTGGTGCGCGAGCATTGCCGCATTGGGGATCGCGTGATCTTGCAAAACGGGGTGATTATCGGCGGAGACGGGTTTGGATTTGCCCATCAAAACGATGGCACTTGGTACAAGATGCTGCAGTCCGGTCCTGCAGTGCTGGAAGACGACGTCGAGGTGCAAGCCAACTCCTGTGTGGACCGGGCTACCATCGGAGAAACGCGAATCGGCCGGGGCACCAAGCTGGACGACCTCGTGCTTGTTGGCCACGCATCCGGAATTGGCACAAACACATTGCTCTGCGGCCAAGTCGGACTGGCCGGCTCGACCAAAGTCGGCGATCGGTGCATCTTTGCCGGTCAATCCGCTAGCTCCGGCCACCTTTCCGTGGGCGACGGAACAGTGGTCTACGGGCAGAGCGGATTGCCAGGGGACTTGCCACCTGGCTCCAAGGTCGGCGGTTCTCCCGCCGTGGATAGCCGTTTGTGGATGAAAATCACCGCGGCACTCCACCGCCTGCCCGAATTGCAGAAGCGCGTGCGCGAATTGGAGCTGGAGATCGAAAAGCTAAAGGCCTAATTCTTCCAGAAGGGATCTTTTGCCGGAACAAATTCGACGGGAACTTCGCTGATAAAGGTCTTGAGCCAGCGGGCGCATTCCTCCATTCCGGCTTGCTCGGATGGAATGTGGCTGAGGATGATTAGAGCTTTTCGCCGGCCTTCGGTTACCGCGTCCGCGACGTATTCTACGGTCTCCCACTCGCGGGGTTCCCCGGTCACGAGTACTTCAACGTCTTTCATTTCCAGTGCGCGGGTCTCTTTGCGGAGGCCCGAAGCGCCGGGCAGGAAGGCAACTTTCTTCACCTTCGATTGAGGGTCGCCAACGATTCGCAATACGTGAATCCCCAGTTTCTTCTTAAGATCGCTGGCCAGCGTCTCTAGCGTGGTGTCTGGAATCTCGAACAAGTATGGAATGTCGCGGACCCGATGTTTTTCCCAGCCCAGCGCGTGAGCCATGCCCTCCTCAATTCCGTCAGGACTGCGCATGTGCCAGTGATCATGAAAGCGCCAAATGACCAAATTGTGTCTCGCGATGAAATCCAATTTCTCTGCCAAAACGGGATCGTTTTCCTTTTTCTCGAGTTCATCCAGTTTATCCAGGTGATTGTAGAAGGTGGGCTCATGAGTGATGATCAGATTCTGACCAGAAGCAGCCGCGCGTTCGAGCACCTCCATGGTCGCCATCATCGTCACGGCGATACCAGTAACTGACGAATCCGGGTTGCCGGCCTTGAACGTGTCCACCGTTTCCGCCTGCCATGGCACCCCGACGCGCCGCTGGATTTGCGCGATCACTTCGCGGGCAGTCGGATGCTTCTCTTCGGCGATTACGCGGCTCGACAAAAAGGGCACCGCCACTGCGATCATCACGCTCCAACAGGCCGCTATTCGATTAACTGACATTTGCGCTTCTCCCTTCCTCTTCCGCTGGATTGGAATTCGCGGCCGGAAAATCGATCGGACGCTGATCGGGAGGCAATGCGGCAGCCATGGCGCGGCGCACGCAATCGTTTAAATCATCGCGATTCTCCAAGGTGGACGCGGATGCATCGATGGGACTGAGAAACTCGACAAGAATTTCACCGGGGCGAATGACCAGTGAGCGCTTCTCCATAATACGGTGCGCACCGGAGCACACGATCGGGACGATGGGCACACCGGCTTTGATGGCCATCACTACCGCACCTTTTTTGAACTCCTGCAGGCGGCCATCCGGGCTGCGCGTGCCTTCAGGGTAGATCAAAAAAGATTGCCCGTCCTTGAGAGCTTCCGTGGCCCTCTCGACACTGGAAATTGCCGACTCGCGGGCACTTCGATTAACGGGGATGAAATGCGCTGACAAAAAGGCTTGTCCCACGATGGGCCATTTGAAAAGCGATTCTTTCAGAAGAATGGCGATCCGTCGAGGGATGGCACCAACAACTACGGGTGCATCGGCTGAGCTCGTGTGATTCGCGACAAAAAGGCAGACGCCTGGAGGGATGCGCTCGAGGCCCCGGACCCGAACCCGCACTCCGACGGCCCTGACAAAAAACATCACGCCTTTCACACCGGCCCAGTAAAGCGGATCAGGATTACGCGTGATTAGAGTGTAGACGAGCAGCGGCGGCCCGACGATCAGGATATAAAGCGACAAGAAGACAACAATGTATCGACCGCATCGTTAACGAACCGGAATCGCGCGGGTCTCGCCGCCAAGCATCCCCTCTGGAATGTGGCGAGCTTTTTCACCAGGGTGCGAAACCTCGACGACCTCGTACACGATCTCCTTGTTCTCACCGAGCCGGAATTCAAGGGAAAACTCTTTGTCTTCCCGGCGAACTCGCAGCTTCAGCTGATCGCCCGCCTTTTGCTCCTGGAGCCAGCGCTCCACGCGCCGGGGCACCTCGCCGCCGTTCCAGTTGAGGATGACGTCCCCGGCACGCAAGCCGGTCTGAGCCGCAGGGGCTCCGGAATCGACCGTGCTCACGACGAAAGGACCGCTCGGCTCGTGCTCCACGGAGAAACCAAGCGCCAGTTTCCGGCGCTCCACGGTTCGCAGACCCAAGCCTGCTAACGCCAGGATCTGCTGATAGGGGAAGGGGTCCGCGTCGATATGTTTTTCCCTGCTTGGCAAAGTTAGTATTCATCAAGCGCAAGACATCGTCCAGGCTCTTGGCATTGCCAGTGCGGTCACGAATGAGAATGTCGAGCAAGTCTCCCAACACCTGCCCTTTGGTGTAATACGAGACGCTGTATTCCGGCTGATTGTAAAGGGGATACCTTTCCAGCCAGGCGTCGAGGCTGGACTGTTCTGCGCTCTGCCAGCGGTTAGCCGGACGGCCTTCCAGCTCGGTGATCTGTTCGCCGAGATCCGCGTAGAACTGCTCTTTGCTCCAGATGCCACTGCGTACAAGAGTGTAGGAACCGTAGGTGTTCGTCTCCCCTTCGACAAACCATAGAGCGCGCGTGTATTGCTCCTTTATATAGTCCACGGGATCCAGCGATGTGGGTCGGATACGTTTCACGTTCCACAGGTGAAAAAATTCATGCGCCGCGACACTTGGCAAGTATTCATCCGAATAGGCACCGATCGCGGTCGAGTTCGCGTGCTCCATGCCACCGCCGCCAGCGCCTTTGCCAAAGTGGAGAAGAAATGTGTAGCGTTCGAACGGCGCCCCGCTCATCAGCTTCAGTTGGTACTGGCAGATGCGCTTCAGGTCTTCCTCCACCTGCTTCTTCCTCCAGTTGTCTCCGTAAATCACGACCGTCACCGGCGGCGCCACCTCTGACAATTCGAATACATCAATTTTCCCAACTTCAATCGGACCATCCGCGAGCGCGTCATAGCTGGGCGCTTTGAAACCAGCCTCATGATTCCGCCCGCTGACCAACAACGAGTCCCCCAAGGGCCCTGCGGCACCCCAAGTCGCAGAAGAGAAGTTGACCGAGAGGATGACCTCTTCTTCGCGTCGTGCCGGCACGTAAAAGAGAATCATTGCCGGATTGATGAAGGCATGCTCAGAATTGAGCTGCGACGCAAAAGGGCCAGCCTCGTCCCAATAGGTTGCATAAGTAATTTTGATTGTTCCCGTGCCCTTAATGCACCAGGTTTGCTTGTCCACTTTTTCGATAGACACTTTCTTGGGACCGGCAAACGCTTCAACCTGCTGCACATGACTGCTGAAGTCGCGGATCTGATAGAGCGCATTCCACGCGGGCATCCTAACAATCACCTCATCCGTCACATCGGGAATAGTCATTGTCACGTGGAAAAGATGCCTCTCAGGATGATCCAGGAGGACAGTGTATTGAATGGTTGCTCCGGCCAAAGAGCTGAAAGTCAGGATAAATAGAAAGCAGAGGCTCGCCGAGAGCAGCCTGCTTCGGGCCGAAGTAAAGGTCACTGAGTTCTCGCCTCGCCTGCAAGTTGAGCAGCGGTGCCGAGCTTCTTCAGAACCTTTTCGCACAAGCCGTCAAAGCTGCCGTTGGACATGATGAGAAGGAGATCGCCAGGTTTGGCTTCCGCCGCAAGATGTTCTGCGATGGCGTCGGAGCTGGAAAACACGCGGGCGTCTTTACCGAGGGCCCGAACACTTTCTGCGACAGTCTCGGGGTCAAGGCGATTTTCTCCGCCCAATTGCTGGGCGCGAAAAACAGCGCCGAGAATGACGCGGTCGCCGAGGGCGAGTGCCTTCGGCAGCGCCTCCTGAAACACTTTGCGGCGCATCGAATTTGAGCGCGGCTCGAGAATGGCCCAGAGCCGGCGGCCGGGCCAGCGGCCACGCGCGGCTTCGATGGTGGCCTTTACGGCCGTGGGATGATGCGCAAAATCGTCGACCACCAATACTCCTCCAATTTCGCCCCGCACATCCATTCGACGTTTCACGCTGCGAAACGTCCCAAGCGCTTTGGCAATCTCCCCGACTGGGATGCCGCGCCCCTGCGCCACGATGAGCGCTGCCATTGCGTTCAGAACGTTATGCCGTCCTGTGGCAGCTAGCGCGAATTCTCCAAACATCTTTCCATGATGCGCCGCGCGAAACCGCATGATTTCGCCATCAACGGCCGAGTCGCTCACCATCCAGTCATTGCCGCCGCGGAAACCGTAGGTTTCGACCGGGCAAAATGCTTTTTCCGCCGCGCGCCGCAAGGCCGGGCCCGAATCATCTGCATCGCCCCAAATGACAACGCGACCGCTCCTAGGTACAAGGTTAACCAAGCGACGGAAAGCGAGCTGATAGGTCTCAAAATCAGAATAAATGTCGGCGTGATCGTATTCGAGGGACGTGATAATCAGATCATCGGGATGGTAATGAAAGAATTTGGGCCCGCGGTCCCAGAATGCGGTTTCATACTCGTCACCTTCAAGAATAAAGTCTTCCCCGCCGCCAAGGCCGTAACTCTTTCCAAAGTTTTCCGACACGCCCCCCACAAGAAAATTCGGCCGCTTACCTGCGGTGTGGAAAATCCAAGCCAGCATGGCTGTCGTGGTCGTTTTTCCATGCGTCCCGCTGACGACAATAGAATGCCTTTCGGGGAGAAAGACTTCCTCCAGAATTTCCGGCATCGAGCGATAGGAAATCTTTCGATCCAGCACCTCCTCCAGCTCCGGATTCCCCCGCGCGATGATATTCCCGATCACCACCAGGTCAGGGGCCGGCTGCAAATGCGCCGCATCAAAAGTGTTGAAAAATGCAATGCCGAGACTTTCGAGCAGCGTTGACGCCGGCGGATAAACTCCCGAATCCGAACCGGTCACGCGAAAGCCGCGCTCGCGGAGCATCCCGGCCAGCGGCGCCATCGCCGATCCGCCAATCCCAATCACGTGCACATGTTTCGTTTCGTTCAAGCCACAACCGCCGATTCCAGGAATTCGAGTGTGCCTTCCCCGTCTGCGTCCAGGCGCGCTTTTATGCCCAGCGGTATCGTAAGCATAGGCCTAACGGTATGGCCAACCGGCGCTCCGAACACGATCGGGACGCCGAGCGGCCGCAGAATTCGCGCGCAGACTTCCCGTACCGTAGGAGCTCCCGTCACGGCCGGCTCACTTTCGGGAAAGTCTCCCAGCACAATCCCGCGAACGCCTTCGAACTTACCGGCTTGCTTCAAATGCATCAGGACGCGGTCCACCTGGTAGGGCCTCATGGCGCGGTCTTCGAGAACCAGGATGGAATCTTTGGTGTCCAATTCCCAAGGCGTTCCGATCGTAGCTTCCAGCAGAGTCATGCATCCTCCTAAAACTCTGCCCATGGATTGACCGGCGAGCACGGCTTCGCCTCTCAGCCGCAGCTTCCAGCCGCCTTCCGTCTTGCTCACCGCCTGAAGAAATGAACTCTCGTCATAGCCCTTG
>QHZC01000071.1:19639-22843 GCA_003224515.1 Acidobacteriota bacterium | reverse complement strand
GAATGAAAGTGTGGAGCGCCGGCGGCGGGATTACAACAATGCGCGCGACCCCCATGTTATCGGGACACCGTGCTCGAACCGTAGTTCCTGGAGTGAAAAGGAGAATTGCTTGAGTCAGGAAAGCACTGCGAGTTCCGGGCCGCGCCTGAAGCGGACGCTTACGCTCTGGGATCTAATTCTCTATGGGGTAATCGTGATTCAACCCGTCGCTCCGATGTCTTCCTTCGGCGCGCTCAGCGATCGCGGGCATGGCCATGTGGTCACCGCCATTCTCATCGCCATGGTGGGAATGCTTTTGACGGGGATCAGCTACGGCCGCATGGCGCGGGCCTACCCCAGCGCCGGTTCCGCCTTCACGTACGTGGCTCAAGAAATCCACCCGGCCGCGGGCTATGTCACGGGCTGGAGCATGGTGATGGATTACATGCTCAATCCACTCATCTGCACGATCTGGTGCGCGCAGCAGGCCCACGACTTTGCCCCCGGTGTTCCCGTCTGGGGATGGCAGATTTTCTTCGCAGGTGTTTTTACGCTGCTGAATATACGCGGCGTAAAAACGTCTGCGCGAGTGAACGCGAGCATGGCTGCGTTGATGAGCGCTGTTATCGTAATCGTATTCGTCGCCGCGGCGCGCTACATCCTTGGCCACCCCCACAGTGACGCAATCTTCTTTACGCGTCCGTTCTATGATCCACAAACATTCACATACGGGCGGCTCTTTGGGTGCACATCCATTGCCGTCCTAACCTACATCGGCTTCGATGGCATTTCAACGCTCTCCGAAGAGGCCGAAAATCCACGGAGAAACATCATGCTGGCTACGGTGCTGACCTGCGTGGTGATCGGCCTGCTTTCCGCCCTGGAAGTTTATGTTGCTCAGCTGATTTGGCCCGCCTCCGAACCGTTTCAGAATCCGGATACGGCTTATGTCTTCGTAGCGGCCCGCGCGTGGCTGCCGCTCTTCAAAATTGTCGGGGTTACGCTGATTGTCGCAAACTTTGGCTCCGGCCTCGGGGCGCAACTAGGCGCCGCACGCCTACTCTACGGCATGGGCCGCAGCAATGCCCTTCCCAAGTCCTTCTTCGGGGCCGTTGATCCCAAGCATCACATCCCGCGAAACAGCGTTCTATTTGTAGGTGCCATCGCTCTCGTTGGTTCCTTCTTTCTTACCTACGAGCGAGGATTGAACCTTTTGAATTTCGGCGCATTGATCGCGTTCATGGGTGTGAATGCGGCAGCTTTGCTGCGCTACTACGTTCGCAATCCGCAAAAGCAATTGCGCAATCTGATCCCGCCGATTCTGGGTTTCCTGATCTGCTTTGGCTTGTGGTTAAGCCTCGACCACCTGGCGCAGATCATTGGGGCCATTTGGATGGTCGCGGGGATCGCGTTTGGAGTGTGGAAGACACGGGGCTTCCGGGAGCAGCTGTCTTTCGAGGTGCCGGCGGAATAAGGACTCGGTCGCAGAAGGGCCCATTGCGCATTGGCTGGCTCTGGAAGGATGATGTTGCCATCGGAGATGCACTTTTAGTGAAACGCCAAAGCGGTGAGAACCAGACCATCACCATGAGGGATGTCGCGAAGTCCAGCGGCTTCTCTCCCGCCACGGTTTCGATCGTGCTAAACAATGCGCCGCTGGCGCGCTACATCGCACCGGCCACGAAAAAACGCATCGAAGAAGTGGCGAAGAAGCTTGGCTACCGGCCAAACGCGATGGCGCGTTTTCTTCGCAGCAAACGGAGCCATAGCGTGGGAGTGATGTTCTTCGACATTACCGATCCCTTTTGCACGCCGGTGCTCCGGGGCATTGAGAACGCGCTCTATCAGTCATCGTATGTCCAGATCTTCGCCGACGCCCACAACCAGAGAAACCGGTTCGAGCGCTACCTTGAAATGCTGCTTGAGCATCACGTCGAGGCATTGATCGTGGTAGCCAACTGGCTCTTCGTGGATATCCAACTGCTCGCGGACCTCAGCAAGAGAAATATCACCGCGGCGACCATCGGATGGGAGATGCCCGGAAACGCCGTCAGCTCGGTGATGGTGGACAACGAAGCGGGAGGGCGGCTCGCGCTCGAACATCTCCATCAGCTGGGACACCGCAAGATCGCATTCATCCGCGGTCCAAAAATGCTAATCGACAGCGCACCGCGGTGGAAAGGGATTCAGAAATTTGCACACTCCGCCGGACTGGATATCGATCCGGCGCTCGTTCTGCAACTGCCGGATTCTTTCGACCCCAACTCAGGGTTCGAAGGCGGCTACCGGTTCACGGAAGAATTGCTGCTGCGAAAGAAACGGTTCACCGCCTTGATAGCCTTCGACGACCTGACGGCGCTGGGTGCGGTCCGGGCGTTGAGCAAAGCGGGCGTGAAAGTGCCGGAGAATTGTTCGGTAGTGGGCTTCGATGACGTGCCGCTTTCCTCGCTGTCCGCACCGTCTTTGACAACGGTAAGGCAGCCGCTGGAAGCCATGGGAAATCTGGCGGTGAATATCGTGATGGAAGGCGTCAACGCCGGGCTAGAAAAGCGCGATTGGAGTATTTCGCGGCGCCGGATGAACCCGGAACTGGTGATTCGCGACTCTACGCGAGCCGCGGTTCTGGAGCGGCTCTGACGACTGAGGATTAACTTCCTTCAGAAAAGTTCAAGATCAGTGCGACCGGCCAGAACCGCGCCGGACCGTATGTCCAGCCTCAAGGAAAAAGGCGCGGATCCAAACCATTTGCGCCTTTCCTTTTTTTGCGCCATGCGATTTCAGCGCTCACTTGACCGCGGGAAGAAAAGCTTCGGAAGCCGCCAAAAACTCAACGTGCGGCAACTCCGTTGCAACTCGAACGCGCTCGAAACGCCCTTTTGCTCCTCCGCTTGCTTTGAAGGTCAAAAGGTACTGGTTACTAAGGTGTGTGGAGAGTTCGTCAAAATACGGCTTGAGCGTGACGGGTGCGCCAGTGCCGAGATAATAGGATTCGGCGCCCGTTTCATCCGCGAGCTGGCTAAGATTCCATTGCGCTCTGGAAACGAGGAAGAGTCCGCGGGCCCTGTGGCCCGCGTCCGGAGCATAGATGGTCCAAATGTTGATATTTTGCTTTTGAGCGCGACTGATGGTTGAATCGAGATCCGGGCTCCTGGTCCCAAAATCTCCTCGAAAATAGTCGATCCCGGAAGAGATTAAGAGTATGGAACGCCGGTCGGCGGAAGAAGG
>QHZC01000071.1:8989-19586 GCA_003224515.1 Acidobacteriota bacterium | reverse complement strand
TTGGCCGCAAGTTCATGATCGTTGGTGAAATCCTGGGCGAGCATGGCCGTGCCATTGCGCGCGTAAGCAAGAGAAATATATGTGGTGTCGGGCTGGCCGGCGAAAAACGCCTTCAGATCGCTCCACTGGTTGGCGATGCCGCTGTCCAGCGAATCGTCGATGAGGACGGCAAGGTATAATCTTTCGCCGTGCTTCCAATCGGCAACTTGGGTGCGTTCCTTGTTCAGAAAAAGCTGGACGTCGTCTTTGGTAACGAGCGGTGGGCTGGTCTCTTTCTTGCCGACGGCGGTTACCGTCATGGTAACCGTTCCCGGTCCCGCGGCAAAGGCATTTACCACAAAAAATCCAAATGCCATCGCCAGCGTGCCAACCATCAGGGCAAGACGGCTTGGGCTTGCTTTTTTCATCTTCGTACTGACTCCTTTTGTCTGTCCCACATCATTAGATGCACAGCCCGCCGGAAAAGGGGCACACCCAAGGTCGGTCTTCCTGTCAAGCGGGAGCGGAGCGCCTCGCCTCGGGAGAATGGGCGGGCTTTTGTAGGAAGCGAGGAGTGGCAATGGCGTAGTATGCTGCTGCGTCAACAAGGGGCGGGTGCGGTGAAAAATTACATTGGAGCGATTGATCAGGGCACGACAAGCACGCGATTCATGGTGTTTGACCGGTCCGCGCGTATCGCCGCCGTGGCGCAAGAAGAGCACGAACAGATTTATTCGAAGCCGGGTTGGGTGGAGCATGATCCGCTGGAAATCCTGCGCCGCACGGAGGAAGTGATTGCGGAAGCGCTCGGGCAGCGCGGGTTACGCGCTTCGGATCTGGCCGCGATCGGCATCACCAATCAGCGGGAAACTACCGTCCTCTGGGAGCGCAAGACCGGCAAGCCGGTTGCGAATGCAATTGTTTGGCAGGACACCAGGGTTGCTGAAGATGTAGCGCGCTTCGCCAGCGAGGGTGGGCAAGACCGCTTCCGGCCCCAGACGGGATTGCCGCTGAGCACGTACTTCAGCAGCCTGAAGCTGCGCTGGCTGCTTGAAAACATTCCTGGCGCCCGAAAGAAGGCGGCCGGGAGCGAACTGCTTTTCGGAAATATCGACACCTTTTTGCTGTGGAATTTGACGGGTGGACCGCAAGGCGGAGTGCATGTAACTGACGTGACCAACGCCAGCCGCACACAGCTTCTGAATTTGAAAACGCTGGATTGGGATGTGGAGCTGCTCGCGGCGTTTGACATTCCACGCGCGGTGCTGCCTGAGGTGCGTTCGAGCAGCGAAGTCTATGGCGAAGCAACTCTCAGCGCGATCGCCGGCGTTCCCCTCACTGGAATACTTGGCGATCAGCAGGCAGCGCTGGTGGGCCAGGCGTGCTTTCGTCCCGGCGAGGTCAAAAACACCTATGGCACAGGCTGCTTTTTGCTGATGAACACGGGCGAGCGGCCGGTGCCCTCAAACTTCGGCCTGCTCACCACGGTGGCCTACAAGTTAGGCAGCGGGGCCGCGCACTACGCCCTGGAAGGCGGCGTCGCCATCGCGGGAGCGCTGGTGCAATGGCTCCGCGACAATCTTGGGATTATTGAGAAGAGCCCGGATGTGGAGCCGCTGGCGCGAACGGTCAAAGATAATGGCGGCGTTTACTTCGTTCCCGCATTTTCCGGACTGTATGCGCCGTATTGGAAGGAAAACGCGCGCGGGGTCATCGCCGGCCTGACTCGCTACGCAAATAAAGGGCACATGGCGCGAGCGGTTCTGGAAGCCACGGCATTTCAGACCCGGGAAGTGGTCGAAGCGATGGAGAAAGATTCGCATATCGGCCTCGCAAGCCTCCGCGTGGATGGCGGCATGGTGGCGAACGAGTTGCTGATGCAGTTCCAGGCAGATATTTTGAACCGCGAGGTGGTGCGCCCGGTGATTCAAGAAACGACGGCGCTTGGTGCCGCTTATGTCGCCGGCATGGCGGTGAAATTCTTTTCCGGCTTGGAAGAGTTGCGCGCCAACTGGGCGGTCGACCGCACCTGGAAGCCGCATCTCGCCGAAACGGAGCGCGAGCAATTGTACAGGCAGTGGAAGAAAGCGGTCACGCGATCGTTTGACTGGATGGCATGCTGACGGAGGCTTTCACCTATGACTTCACCGCTGGCCGGTGAATTTCTCGGTACTATGATTCTTGTGCTGCTCGGTGATGGAGTTGTCGCCGCGGTGCTGCTGAAACGATCGAAAGCGGAGGGCAGCGGCTGGATGGTGATTACAGCCGGTTGGGCGTTCGCGGTGATGGCCGGCGTTTTCACGGCCATTGCTTGCGGGAGCAGCGATGCACACCTGAATCCTGCGGTGACGATTGGCTTCGCAGTGCGTGACGGTAATTTTGCCAAGTTCGCTCCCTACCTTGCAGCACAGATACTTGGGGCCATCGTGGGCGCCGGGCTCGTGTGGCTGCACTACCTTCCGCACTGGAAGGAAACGCCGGACGCCACCGCGAAGCTGGGGTGCTTTTGTACGGCACCGGCGATCCGCAATACCGTTGCGAATTTGCTTAGCGAAATTATTGCAACTTTCGTGCTTGTTTTCGTCGTCGGCGCAATTTTTACAAAGAGCGTCTCCGCGGCCGGCCCCGCCGCGGGACTGGGCCCGTATCTCGTCGGCAGCCTTGTCTGGGGCATCGGTCTGTCTCTGGGCGGGCCGACGGGATACGCGATCAACCCCGCACGAGACCTCGGGCCGCGCATCGCGCACGCGATTCTCCCGATTGCGGGGAAAGGTGGCTCGGATTGGGGCTATGCGCCGATTCCCGTGATTGCCCCGCTCATCGGTGGCTTGCTGGCTGGTGTGCTTCTCCGCATGCTCGCCGCTTCCTGAACTTTGAAACGTGAGCGCAGGTAACCGATTCCACATTTAACCCACGCGGTCTTCCCACGAGTAGAGTTCCCCTGCGCTACGCTTCGATAACATGGGATCAACACTCGCAACCGCGCCGCCGCCGTCCGCGGCAGCGTCGTTTTCGCGTCCCTGGATTTATCGTCCCTGGATCGATCTTTTGATCGGCTGCGGAGCTTGGTCAGCCCCTGTTCTCTTGCTGGCTTTCTATGCGACAACCACGTACGCCCGAGCATGGGCCGTGGCATTTTATTTCTTGGGGTTGCTATGCAATTACCCGCACTTCATGGCCACGGTCTACCGCGCATACCACACCCGCACAGAGTTCGAGAAATACCGGATTTTCACGGTGTATGTCGCGTTGTTGCTGGCGCTAGCCGGGGTCCTGGCGCACACTTGGTATCCGCTGCTTCCCGGGATTTTCACGCTGTATATCTGCTGGAGCCCATGGCATTACACGGGACAAAATTTCGGGTTGCTGATGATGTTCGCGCGCCGTTCGGGACTCGCGCCAAGCCCCGCAGAAAGAAATCTAATCCATCTGTCGTTCATTGCATCGTTTCTCCTGTTGATGCTGAGCTTTCACACGGGATCCTCGGGCGATGCACTAATTCTTTCGCTCGGCCTGCCAGCAAAAGTCACCGTTCCCGCGCGAGCGGTGCTTGCACTGTTTTTCGTAGGCGCCAGTGGCTGGGCACTGGTTTCCATGGCGCGGCGCGGCAGTGTGCGGGCGATCCTCGCGCCGCTGACGCTGGCCGTCACACAGTTCCTGTGGTTCCTGCTGCCCGCGATGATAGAACTTTTCAGCGGACACGAGGTGCCACAAACGCGCTACAGCAGCGGTGTTCTGGCCCTGCTTCATTCCGCACAGTATCTGTGGATCACCAGCTATTACCAAGGGCGCGAAGCGCACGAGCGAGGCCATGCCAACTGGAGGTTTTCACGGTACCTGTTGACCCTGGTCGTCGGAGGAATCGCGTTGTTCATTCCTGGACCGTGGATCGCGAGTCGCCTCTTTCACGCCGATTTCCCCGCCAGCTTCCTGACATTTACGGTGCTTGTGAACATCCATCACTTCATTCTCGACGGGGCACTCTGGGAACTGCGCGATTCACGCGTTGCTCGATTTTTGCTCAATAGCAATGAAAAGACCGAGGGTGCGGAATCACAAGAGAAAGGCGCGTTTCAATCCGCGGCCCGCTGGCTGACTGGTTCCACGCCTGCGGCAAGAAGCATTCAAATCGTTACTGTTGCAGTGCTGCTGGCCTGGGCGGCAATGGATCAACTGCATTTCTATTGGTCGAGCGAGGCGGACAGCCTTCCGGCGCTCGAGCGCGCGGCGGCCCTGAATCCCGATGACAGTTCCGTACAGATGCGGCTAGCCCGTGCGGAGACGCTTGCGGGAAAGCGCGATGCTTCGCTTGCGGCACTCCGGCGAGCAGCTTCGGTCAGCCCGGGGAGCTTTCCACAGCAAGAAGTGTATGCCCGAGGCTTAATCGAGGCAGGACGAGAAGCCGACGCGTATGCGCAATACCAAAAGATACTTGGCCATTGGCCACGGAACACTGATGCACTGATGAACTATGGGCTTTTGGCGCAACGCCTGGGGCACGGCGATGAGGCCATTGACAGCTGGCAGCGCGCCATCGATATCGACCCCGGTCAAGCAAATGCCCAACTCTATCTTGCGCAGGCGCTGGACCGGCGCGGCGAAGCACGGGCCGCGGCGCGACACTATCGAGCGTATTTGCAGATTGTGGCCTCTCATCGGGACGAACACCGCAATGAAACGGCATCGGTGCTCGCCGCACTGATCAAAGTTGCGGACGCAGACGCTGCTGCCAATCAACAGGACGCGGCGGCACAGGGCTACAACGCCGCGATCCAATTCACGGAAAAAACGAATGCCAAGGCACTGGAAAGCCTCGCCCTGGTTCATCTGGCCGACCTGCAGGAGAAACGAGAGAGCGCCGCGGCAGCAGCGGCGGGGTATCAGCGGGCCCTGGCCATCGATGCTTCGCTCTCCGACGCGGTCGGCACTGCCAGCGACTGGTTTAACTACGGGCTGTTCCTGCATCGCCGACACCTACCGGAGCGGCTGGTTTTCGCCTGTCTTCTTCGCGCAGAAGAGTTGGTGAGCACTACCCCCGGCACCGAACTCAGCACCATCGTCGAAGCTCGAACGGAAAGTGAAGCCCGCCTCGGCCGCCAAGCCGCCAAGGTCCGCCGTTCCAACGGGGTAGTTGCGAAAGAAGCGCTCGCTCTGCCGGCTTCCTCGTTCTCGAGTCCGCGTTAGCGGGATCAATCAGCATTTCCGGAGAAATTGAGAAACAATTCGCATTGCGATGCGGTTTAGAATGGTGACCGGGCGGTAGCCACAAGCGCTTGCGTTAGGAGATAAAAGAGGCGAGGCACTCATGAGTCTGGTGCGATCGATACTGCTCGCAGCATCTCAAAATCAGTGGTTGCGGCATCGCGCGGCGCATTACCCGTTTGTACGGCGTACGGTGTCTCGGTTCATGCCCGGCGAGACGTTCGATGACGCGCTTGCCGCGGCACAGATTCTGCGTGGAAAGAAGATCGGAACGGTCTTCACCCACCTGGGCGAAAACATCAAAGACCGCTCCGAAGCGCAGCAAGTTGCCGAACACTATCTCGAAGTTCTGGAACGCATTAGAGAAAGAGGTCTGCCAGCGGAAATTTCCGTCAAACTGACGCAACTGGGTTTGGATCTCTCGGCGGATCTCTGCTTCGAACATTTGAAGGCTATTATTGAACGCGCCCAAAAGGACTCCACCGTGTGGGTGGACATGGAGGCAAGCAACTATGTGGACGCTACACTGGATCTCTATCGGCACGCGCTGACGGCGCATCCCAGTGTTGGAATATGCCTGCAGGCTTATCTCTATCGGACAAAAGATGACCTGGCGAAGCTTCTGCCGCTGCGGCCCTCGATTCGATTGGTTAAAGGGGCGTACCACGAACCAGCCGAAATTGCTTTCCCCCGCAAGCAGGATGTCGACGAGAATTATTTCACGCTTGGGAAGCAGATGCTGCGGGCCCAGAAGGAGAATCGCTGCGTGCGTGCCGCTTTCGGCACGCACGATATAGCGCTGATCCGGCGGCTGGCCGATTTTGCATCTGCGGAAGGCTTTGGGAAGAGGGATTTTGAAGTGCAAATGCTCTACGGCATACAGCGTGCCGAGCAGGAGCGTCTCGCCAGCGAGGGCTGCACTTCCATCGTGCTGGTGGCCTACGGTAACTATTGGTATCCGTGGTTCGTGCGGCGGCTGGCAGAGCGCCCAGCGAACTTATGGTTCATGGTGCGCAACGTTTTCGCGGCCTAGCGGGCATCTGAATACCAGTCAATTTTCACAGAGACACCCGGCGCTTTTTCAGGAACGATCCCTTCGCGTGCGTTGTGAAGCGATGTGCTGCGGCGGGAAGCGTTGAGCGGGCCAAGCCGTCCTTTATTGCAGTTGTGGGCAGCGCTAACGTGGACCTTACCACGTTCAATGACGTGTTCCCGCGGCCAGGGGAAACGATCTTCGGCAAGAAGTTCGATCTCGGCTTCGGCGGAAAAGGCGCAAACCAGGCGGTTGCGGCGCGTCTCTGCGGAGCAAACGTGGGCATGGTGGCAAAAGTCGGGAGCGATCTTTTCGGGCCCGCAACGATTAGAAACTTTGAATCGCAGGGGATTGACGCGAGGCACGTGCACATCGCCGAGGGCGTTTCCAGCGGGGTCGCCCCGATCTTTGTGGATCCGAGCGGCCAAAATCGCATCGTCGTCGTGAAGGGCGCAAACGACACGCTTTCGCCCGAAGATGTGGATGCCGCCGCGCCGTTGCTCCTCAAGGCAGACACCATCATCATGCAGTTTGAGATTCCGTTGCGCACCGTCTACCACACCGTGAAGTTTGCTAAAGCCAATGGCATCCGCTCGATCGTGAATCCCGCCCCGGCACAGCCGGTTGACTACAAGGAAGTCGGCGCCGCGGACTATTTCATTCCCAATGAGAGCGAAGTCGAAGCGATCACAGGAATGTCGGTGCATTCGATCGATGATGCAAGAAAGTGCGCGCAGTTTCTGCTGCGCCAGGGAATGCGGCGGTTGGTCATTACTCTCGGCGCACACGGCTCTTTCGCGGCGGGACCGGAGCGCATGGAGATCTTTCCCGCATTCCAAGTCCAAGCCGTAGATACCACCGGCGCGGGCGATGCTTTCATCGGTAGCTTTGCGGTTTTTCTGAGCGAAGGTTTGTCGGAGGAGGAAGCTCTACCGCGCGCAAATCTCTATGCAGCTCTTTCCACAACAAAAGTAGGGACTCAGAAATCCTTCTGCAACCGGGCGGAATTCGAGAAGGAGTGGCGAAATCGCGGCGGGCACCGGTAAACGGACTTTGTCTAACTAAGTGCTAAGATAGGGCTTTGCTGATCGCTCCGCTGTATGCATTGAAGAATTCCATGACTTTCTCGGACCACCTGCGGATCGACACCTCCTCCAGCCTGGATCGCCAGGCTCTGCCTGGCCGGATTTCACCTTCCGATACCGCCATCGGCAATTACGCAGGGCGCGACCTTCAGCCCAACCGCGGTGCGCCGCTGAATTTGGATTGGGTGAACACGGTACGCGTGAACACCAGCGCGGTCGAGCGCCGCGCGCAAACCATCGGCACCCGGAGAACGGTAAAGAAGGAATGGCAGGCGGCTTGGCTACTGCGCGCCATTACCTGCATGGATTTGACGACACTCTCCGGCGACGATACCCACGAGCGTGTTCGCCGCTTGTGCGCCAAGGCGCGGCAACCTATTCAGCAGGAACTCATACAGAAGCTGGGCATCGAGAGCCTCCCTATCAAGGTCGCTGCCGTCTGCGTTTATCACACCTTCGTCGAAACCGCGCGGCGGGCCATCGAGGGCAGCGGCATTCATGTTGCCGCGGTATCCACGGGATTCCCCGCCGGTCTTTCTCCGTTTGAGGAACGCGTCGCGGAAATTCGGAGCTCGGTGGAGGCCGGCGCCGACGAAATCGACGTGGTCATCACGCGCGCGCACGTCTTCGGCGCTAAATGGCAAGCGCTCTACGATGAAATCGCAGCGTTCAAAAACGCTTGCGGGCCCGCGCATCTGAAGGTGATCCTTGGCAGCGGTGATTTGCTGACACTGCGCAATGTGGCGCGTGCCAGCGTGGTGGCGATGATGGCCGGAGCGGACTTCATAAAGACATCCACTGGTAAGGAAGCGACCAACGCAACGCTGCCGGTCAGCCTGGTCATGACGCGCGCCATTCGTCGGTACGCTCAGGAAACTGGAATGGCGGTGGGCTTCAAGCCCGCGGGCGGCATTCGCACGGCGAAGCAATCGCTTGACTGGCTTGCTCTTATGAAGGAGGAGCTCGGCGATTCCTGGCTTAAAGCGGAGTTGTTCCGGTTTGGCGCCAGCGGCATGCTTGCGGATGTCGAGCGCCAGTTGGAGCATCATGCCACCGGGCGCTATTCTGCGGATTATCGCCATCCGATTGCGTAGGCGGGAGAATTCTGGTTCGTTGATGAAAGAAGCGAGAAGAAGCAAATGAGCATCGTCGAAAAATTCATGACCATGGAGTATGGCCCCGCGCCCGAGGATCCTCGCGAGGCTCTTGGGTGGCTGGACAGGCACGGCCGGCGCTTCGGACATTTTATCAACGGCGCGTGGCAGACGCCCGCGGCGGGGAGTTATTTCGACACCACGGATCCTTCCACGGGTGAAAAACTCGCAACCGTGGCGCAAGGATCGGCGGCGGATGTCGATGGCGCGGTCCAAGCCGCGAGGGCTGCTTTGCCAGCATGGCAGTGCCTTAGTTCGCATGCGCGCGCGCGCTACCTCTATGCACTGGCCCGGCAGGTGCAGAAACATTCGCGCTGGCTGGCGGTTCTTGAAACCCTGGACAACGGCAAGCCCATTCGTGAAAGCCGGGACATCGATATTCCGCTGGTAGCGCGGCATTTTTATCATCATTCGGGGTGGGCCCAATTGCTCGAGCAGGAATTTCCGGGATACACGGCTTGTGGCGTCGTAGGCCAAATCATCCCCTGGAATTTTCCTTTGCTGATGCTGGCGTGGAAGATTGCCCCCGCGCTCGCAACCGGGAATACCGTGGTGCTGAAGCCCGCGGAATTTACGCCGCTGACGGCCCTCGCGTTTGCGCACATCTGCGAAGAAGTCGGACTCCCCGCCGGCGTTGTAAACATTGTCACCGGCGATGGATCGACCGGCGAGGCGCTGGTGAAGCATCCCGACGTCGATAAGATTGCGTTCACGGGTTCCACTGAGGTGGGGCGCGCGATTCGCAAGGCTACCGCGGAGAGCCACAAGAAGCTCTCTCTCGAACTTGGCGGCAAGTCTCCCTTTATTATTTTTGAGGACGCCGACCTGGACAGCGCCGTGGAAGGCCTGGTCGACGGCATCTGGTTCAACCATGGACAGGTTTGCTGCGCAGGATCACGCTTGCTGATGCAGGAAAGCATTGCCGAAAAGTTGATCGGCAAGATTCAGGAACGCATGAACTCGTTGCGCATTGGCTCGCCGCTCGATAAAGCTATCGATATCGGCGCCATCGTGGCGCGCGTGCAGCTTGAGCGCATCCAGCGACTCGTCGATCAAGGCGTTGCTGAAGGAGCCACGTGCTGGCAGCCGTCCATTCCTGTGCCTTCGCGGGGTCTGTATTTTCCTCCGACGTTACTGAGCAACGTTCATCCGACTTCGGTGGTGGCGCAGCAGGAGATTTTCGGCCCGGTGCTAGCAGCAATGACCTTCCGTACTCCGCGAGAGGCTGTGGAGCTCGCCAACAATACCGTGTATGGCCTGGCCGCCTGCGTTTGGAGCGAGAGTATCAATGTTTCATTGCACGTTGCGGCGCAGCTCAAAGCCGGCGTGGTTTGGGTCAACTGCACGAATCTTTTCGATGCCGCCTGTGGCTTCGGAGGCTATCGCGAGAGCGGTTATGGACGCGAGGGCGGGCGTGAAGGGCTTCAGGAATATCTCGAACCTGCCTGGTTTAAGAACGCGCCACCGGTTCATCGAACGCCCCTTGCGATCGATCAACCGCCGGAGGAGCGCGCCGATTTGGCGGCGCCCCCGATCGATCGCACCGTGAAACTCTACATCGGTGGCAAACAGTCGCGGCCTGATTCGGGTTACAGCATCGAAGTGCGCGGTGCGGATGGAGGTTTGCTTGGGGAAGCGCCTCTTGGCAACCGCAAGGACATCCGCAACGCTGTCCAAGCCGCGCGCAAAGCGGAAGGCTGGGGCAAAGCGACGGCACATCATCGGGCGCAGGTGCTGTTCTATTTCGCAGAGAATCTTTCACAGCGCCATGAAGAAATCGCCGGCCGCTTGGCCGCCGTAGTGGGGAAAAAGCAGGCGGAGGCCGAGGTTAGCCTCGGGATCGAGCGCATCTTTTCCTACGCCGCCTGGGCCGATAAGTACGATGGCGCGGCGCATAACCCGCCGCTTCGCAACGTCGCGCTGGCAACGAAAGAACCGATCGGAACGGTCGGCGTGGTCTGCCCTGCTGATGCGCCTTTGCTGGGATTTATTTCTCTGGTGATGCCGGCCATTTCAACGGGCAACACAGTCATCGCCATTCCGTCGGAAAAATATCCGTTGATTACCGGCGATCTCTATCAGCTTTTCGAAACCAGCGATCTGCCGGATGGCGTCGTAAACATAGTTACCGGCCGCGCCGCGGA
>QHZC01000071.1:0-8937 GCA_003224515.1 Acidobacteriota bacterium | reverse complement strand
ACGAAGGCCGCGCCATTGATTGGTTCGACGTGAAACAAGGCGAAGGCCGGTGGTTCCTCGATCACACCGTGCAGGTGAAAAACATCTGGGTTCCGTACGGCGAGTAGAAATTCGCACCGGCCAGGCAAGAGCAAAAACTATGCAGAAGGGATTTGAAATTGGACCGGCCGGACATTCGAGCGGACAGCAAACCTTTTTCGACGCGTTTTTTCACATTCCGGGATGGTCAAGCATTCTTCACACTTCCTTGTCATCTCCATGCTGACGGCCGTTATTTGGACTGACGCGCGGTGTGAAATCAAAACAGGTAAACGTTCTCTTTAGCAATACTCAACGCTCGTGGTTCGCGTCTCACATTACAATTGGACTTAGCATTTTGCGTGGTGCTCTGGGGCAATTGCGAATCTGAGGAGCGCTTCATGGGTCATCCGCTTCTTGATCTTAGCGACAAAACGGCGGTGGTAATCGGGGGAACCAGCGGCATCGGGCTAGCGCTCTCTCGAGGGCTGGCCCAGGCTGGGGCCAATGTCGTGCCGACCGGGCGCCGCGATGAACAGGTAAGAGCCGCGGCCGCGGAAGTTGTGGCGCTCGGGCGGCGGTCGCTTGCCGAGACTTGCGATGTTACAGATAACCGTAGCATCGAGCGGCTCCTTCAATCGGCATGCTCCGAATTCGGAAGCGTCGAAATCCTCGTGAATTGCGCCGGCCGGACCAAACGAATGCCCACGCTCGATTTTCCAGAGGCCGAATGGAATGCGATCCTGGAAACGAACTTGTACGGAACTCTGCGCGCCTGCCGGGTCTTCGGCCGGCATATGATTGAGAAGCATTATGGCCGGATTATCAATATTGGATCGCTTTCTTCGTTCCTGGGGCTGTTTGAAGTCGCCGCCTATGGAGCCAGCAAGTCGGCCGTTGGTTCCCTCACCAAGACGCTGGCCATCGAATGGGCGACCTCGGGGGTTTGTGTCAACGCCCTCGTTCCGGGGGTATTGCGGACGAACTTGAATGCAGCTCTGCTCGACGGAACCGAGCGTGGCCGGGAGTTCCTGATGCGCACGCCGATGCGAAGGTTCGGTAAGATCGAAGAGCTGGCCGGCGCCGCGGTTTTTCTCGCTTCCGATGCCGCCAGTTTCGTGACCGGCCATTTATTGGTGGTTGATGGCGGCATTCTGGCCAGTGGCGTCAATCAATGACGCAGCCTGCGCCCAGCGCAACCGGATCTGGAAGCCTACATCAGTGACTGCTCTTAGCAGCGATGCCCGAGGACGCCATTTGAGCTCGTGCTTGCCTCACGATCGCAAGGAATTTCCGCGCATTCTCAACAATGATTTCCGGCTTGTTTGACTTCAGAGCGTCGGCCTGCACCAATTCTCCGCCGACGCCCAATGCCGCGGCGCCCGCTTCGATGAATTCGGCCGCGGTGTTTAGGTTGACGCCACCGGTCGGAACAAGCGGAACTTGCGGGAGCGGGCCCTTTAGAGCCTTGATGTACTTCGCCCCCCCTACCTGGCCACACGGGAAAACCTTGACCAAGTCCGCGCCAGCCTCCCAGGCAGTAATGACTTCCGTGGGCGTCAATGCCCCGGCCATCATGAGCTTCTCTTCCCGTACCGCAAGTTCGACAGTCTGAAGGTTCAACCCCGGGCTAACCAGGAATTGCGCTCCGGCGTCCAGGCACCGGCGCGCCGCCTCCGCGTTGAGCACGGTTCCGGCTCCGACAAGGACATCTGAAGCGCTATTTTTTCTGAGCTCGCGGATAACCTCCAGGGCGCCGGGCACAGTCATGGTGATTTCTACGATGGGAATGCCTCCCCGACAAACGGCGTCAGCGGCGATCCGTGCTTCGACCGGTGACGACGCGCGAACGACTGGGACAATCCCGATCTCAAGGATCCGATCGCGAACCTTTTGCTTATCCATTGGCGGTCACCTTTGCTCCTGCAATTCGTCGTCAGCGCGCGATGCGCGCTCCGACTCCCTTCATCACTTGCATAACTTCCTCGAAGGTTGCCATGGAAGTGTCTCCTGGAGTGGTCATGGCGAGCGCACCGTGCGCGACTCCACATTCCACCGACCATTGCGGATCTTGTCCCGCCAAGAATCCGTAAATCAGGCCAGAAGCAAAGGAATCGCCCCCTCCGACGCGGTCGAAAATCTCAAGATTCTCGCGGTTCTTGGCCTGGTAGAACTTGAAATCGTAATAGCAAATCGCGCCCCAATCGTTCAAAGTGGCGGTCTTAGCTTTCCTGAGCGTGGTGGCAACAACCTTGAACGGATAATCCTTCACGACCTTCGCGATCATTTGTTTGAAACCCGCAACTTCGAACGTGGAGTGATGCTCATCCATTCCGGGCACGTCGTAGCCAAGCGCCGCCGAGAAGTCCTCCTCATTGCCGAGCATGACATCGACGTGCGGCGCGATGCGGCGGTTGATGTCCTGCGCCTGCTTCTTGCCGCCATGAGACTTCCACAAGGACGCACGGTAGTTCAGGTCGTAGGAAACGACCGTGCCGTTCCGTCTCGCTGCTTGCATGGCTTCCAAGATAACTTCCGGAGTCGTCTCGGAAAGGGCGCAGAAGATGCCCCCGGTGTGAAACCAGCGCACGCCCTGCTTTCCAAAAATCTGATCCCAATCGACGTCGCCCGGTTTTAACTGAGAGACCGCGGTGTGACCGCGATCGTAACTTCCCAGCGCTGCGCGGACGCCGAAGCCACGTTCCGTGAAATTGAGACCGTTGCGCGCCGCGCGGCCCACGCCATCGTGTTCCACCCAGCGCACCAACGATTGGTCCACGCCACCTTGGTAGATGAGATCCTGAAGAAGCCTGCCTACTGGATCATCGGCGAACGCCGTGACCACCGCGGTGTCCAGGCCGAAACAACGCTTCAGCCCGCGCGCGACGTTGTATTCCCCGCCACCCTCGTACACTTCAAAGGATCGCGCCGTCGCAATGCGCCGGTCGCCCGGGTCGAGCCGCACCATGACCTCGCCCAAACTGACCAGGTCCCAGCGGCATTCTTTCTTCGGCTTGATCGTCAACCCCATGCGCTCACCTCGATCGCTCCTTGGATTGGGAATTGGCTTTTCATCAATTGTCACGGTTTGCGTGGAAAGTGCCAAAGAAAAGCTGTTAGTTTTTGCGGCCGGCTTCCAGTCCGGAAGCTCCCTGGTTGAATCCCGGCTGTACATTGACCACGCCGAATTGACGGTCGGCGATCTCGCGGTGCGCCGCCATGGCCCACAGGAAGCAAATACGATGCCCAGGAACAGAAACGTTCGGGTGGTATCCGCTGGGCATGAGAACGGCGTCGCCATCTCGTACCACCGTCACAAGTTCCGGATATTCCGTATTGTTGTAGACGAGTTGAATGCCGTAGGAAGGCGCGGGCATATTGAAATAGACGTACATTTCTTCCAGCATTGCGGCGTGTTCGTGTGGAGGCCAACTCGTCCAGTTGCCCGGATCTGCTTCCGTGAATCCTGCGATGAGTCGTCCAGCCTCAATATTCTTGGCCAGCACCATATGCAGGTGACGCGTGCATCCGGGCCCGCCGGTGGTGAACTTCAGTCCAGGGTCCTTTGCGATTTCCGCATCGCGCACAATTTGCAGGGGGTAGCGATTGGCGACGTCGGCGGAGAACTCCGCGATGTCCACGCTGGTCTTTGTGGTGATCGCCACGGATGAATCGCGCGGAATATAGATCGCATCGTACTTTCCCAGGTCTCGGTCTTTTCCATCCACAGCCACAACTGCTTGGCCGGACAAGCAAATCAGTCCGGTTTCGCGTTCCCCGGTTGAAAATGACTCCGTGGGTTTCAAAGCGTTGAGGATGATTCGGCCGTACGCAAGATGGCGCATGGAGCTATTGCCGGGAGTAATGGCTGTGTGCCGGCCTGTCTGTCCATTTGTTTTGCGAAAGATCAGTTTTTCCACTGCGGCTTGATCTTGCGTAGCCATGAAGGTCTTTCTCCCGAACCGCTTCGACGCGATTCTAGCAACGAGACAAACATATACGCCCCGTTTATTGTGAACTATAGAAATTGGTTTGCGGGGAGTCAAACGGTAAAAACTGAAGTTGCAATTCAGTGAGACTCAACAACCGGCACCTAAACGTAAGACATTTGGCAGAGTCTCCTTGTCATATACACTCGGAGTACCCTCTACCAACTGTGCATGGTCCCGTCGAGTTTGCGGTTAATCGGCAAGTACGCCCGCCGATAGGGATACTTGGACGCCAGAGCTTCATCAAGATCGACGCCCAGGCCTGGGGCATCGCCGGGATGCATCATTCCTCCGGAAAAAGTGTAGGAATGCGGGAAGACGCGGTCGGTCTCGTCGGTGTGGCGCATATATTCCTGGATGCCAAAATTGTGAACGCTCAGATCGAAATGCAGCGCGGCAGCCATGCACACGGGGCTCAAGTCGGTTGCGCCGTGCGATCCCGTCCGGACCTGATAGAGCTCCGCCAGACTGGCGATCTTCCGCAGGTGCGAGATTCCCCCAGCATGCACAACGGTGGTCCTGATGTAATCAATGAGTTGTTCCTGGATGAGCTGCTGGCAATCGTAAATGGAATTGAAGACTTCACCGACGGCAAGAGGTGTAGTGGTGTGCTGACGGATGAGGCGAAAGCTTTCTTGCAACTCCGCCGGAACTGGATCTTCGAGCCAAAACAAATGAAAAGGTTCGAGGCTCCTTCCGAGGCGCGCTGCTTCGATTGGGGTGAGCCGGTGATGCGCGTCGTGCAGCAAATGAAGATCCGCCCCGAATTCTTTGCGCAGCCGTTCGAATAACCGCGGTACAAAGTTGAGATACAACTCGGAACTCCAGGCGTTTTCGATCGGTGCATCTTTTTCCGCTGGCTCATAGTACATTATGCCGCGGCCAACGCCGTATGCGCTTTGCAATCCAGGTATGCCGCTTTGTGCACGAATCGCTTTATATCCAAGTTTGAGGTAGTCGGCGACGGCCTTAACTGTTTCTTCGATGTCCTGCCCGCTGGCGTGTCCATAAGCGAGAACCGCGTCGCGGGAAGCGCCTCCCAACAATTGATAAACGGGCACATTCAAAGCCTTGCCCTTGATGTCCCAAAGCGCTGTGTCAACCGCGGCAATCGCGCTCATGGTGACCGGCCCACGGCGCCAGTACGCGCCCTTGTAAAGGTATTGCCAGATGTCCTCAATCCGCCGTGCATCGCGTCCGATCAAGAGCGGAATCACATGGTCGGAGAGATAGTTGGCAACCGCGAGTTCGCGGCCGTTTAACGTGGCGTCCCCGAGCCCATAAAGCCCCTCTTCTGTCGTAACCTTCAGCGTTACGAAATTGCGCCCCGGGCTGCATACAATCACTTGGACATCGATGATTCGCATTTTTGGTTTACATCCTTTGTAGCGTCATATCGAAATCGCAAAGGAAGCGATTTTCACCGCCCCAGCCAGCTGCCAGCAACAATTAGAACATGACCATGAACGTAGTCGCTCGCGGCGGAACTGAGAAAAACGGCGGCCCGTGCCATTTCCCTCGGCTTACCCCATCGGCCGGCGGGGAACCGATCGAGAGCGGTTGGGTTGTCTGTGGCCCGATAACCTGGCGCAATCGCATGCACATTGATCCCTTTGGCAGCCCATTCATTTGAGAATGCTTTTCTGAGTTGCGGGACTCCCCTTTTGCCGGCGGCATAGGCACCAGGATCCCCCCTAGGTACGACAGCATGGACGCGATGTTTATGATCTTTCCATGTTTTCCTCGCTTGAGCATCCGCCGACCTGCAAGTTGTGAAAGTCGTAAGACGGCTGTGCGATTGACGGCGAACACTTCGTCCCAATACTCCGCCGGATATTCCTGCCCTCGGCGGATCGTCCCCGCGTTGTTTATGAGCATCGCGATCGAGCCAAATTCGGCGACGGTGTTCTCGATCAAGGCCACGCAGACCTAGGCATTCTCTAACGACCCCGGCAAAATAAAAGGTCTTTCGGCCCAGTGCGCGAATCTCCTCGCAGGCTTGCGCTAGTGCGACAGCTATCGCCGTCCCCCGCCCTTTTTGAGAACCCGTAACGAGGACATTTTTGCCGCCGAGTTGGAATGCTTCGAGAATCATCGGACCAAGACATATATCAGGAGCCCGCGCCACTTTCAAATTAGAAAATCGCTTTTCCCTGATTGGAATCGCGCGAATTTGAAACGGTTGTTCTCATTCGCGCTCAAGAGCGAAAACGGATCACCCGCTGTAAACAACTTGTCTTCAGTCACCGTATGGTTAGCAAGTCGAGATGTCCGCAGTGTAAAATGCGGTGCGCCATCTCTCGGATGCGAAAAACCATTGTTGGCAGTCCACCGCCGGAGCCCGCCTCTGTGCGCAGGGGGGCTATTGGGAGCAGGTAAATGGATATCCACCAACTCGAACTGTTCCTCGCGGTCATGGACTCCCCCAGTATGACCCGCGCGGCGGAAAAAATTCACCTGTCGCCCGGCGCCGTCAGTCTGCAGCTCCACAACCTTGCTGACGAACTTCACACGGAACTTTTCGTACGGCGTGGAAAACGGTTGATTCCCACTCCGGCGGCCTTGCGTCTCGCTGAACACGCCAAGGAAGTGGTGAAGATGATGGGCCACATCCAGCGGGTGTTTGAAAACGATCTGGAGAAGGATGTTCGCCCCTTCCATTTCGCGACCGGCGTTACTACCCTGATCTACCAATTGGGCGGTCCACTGAGGCAGCTGCGAAAGCGCTACCCAAAAGCGGAAATTCGCGTGACCGTGGGCGTCACGGAGGAAATGGTTGCTGGCCTGCTCGATCGCCGCTTTGACCTAGCGCTCATCTATTCCGCTTTTTGACGAAGAACTGCTCATCGTGCGCCCGTCGGCAAACAAGGTGGGCAGCGGACATGTCGGCTCGCTGCGTGCTTCGGAACTCGCGGGCGTCCCCTTTCTCCTTTATCCCAAGCGAAGCAACGTGCGGCTGGTCATCGACGGATTTTTCAACAAGATCGGCGTGGCGCCGCGTGTGCTGATGGAGGCTGATGACACGGAAGCGATCAAGCGCCTGGTGGAATCTGGTTTCGGCTACTCCATACTTCCCGAGCATGCCCTGAGGGGGCGTTCGCACTTCTTTCAAAAGTTTCGAGTCGAAGGTCATTGCCTGAAGAGGAGTTTGGCGCTTGCGATGGCACACACCGAGTGTCCTCGAAAGCTGACGGAATCCGTCGCCAGTTTTCTAAAGACCACCTTGGTCGAGGATTGAGACTTCCGGTTTGACGAATGTGAAGCTAGCCTGGGCAAGCTCCGATGTTCCCTCCAGGTGCAGCGTCGCGCGCATCCAGCCGTTCAATCTGGTCACATCGCTCGCGTTCCTCACCGTATAGCCGTTTGAGGTAAACGAGATTCCCCCGCTCTCGGGAACCAATACTTCGCCGCTCGACCGTTCGATCACCCGATATGAATACGGGCCCGCGTCTCGGCCCTCATAACTCCGAGGCCGGCTCCCAGGAGAAGAATCCACCGCAGATTCTGTAGCCCCTTGGTCATACTCACCAATCCTTTCTCCCGGTCTGTCTTTTCTGCTGAATTTGCATTGGTCACATCTCTTTTAGGACCGCTGGCTCGTCAGCGTCAACTCAAGACTGATAAACGATTCCTTTAGTAACTCTCAATACCCGAACTTCCCATCTTGGCTTACTATTAGCTGGCTTGCGGAGTTGGGCAGCGGCAAATGGGGTACGCCAGGACCGGTCACGGCTGCAACAACTCGCTCTTGAGTTGGCGCATTTTCATGGGCTTCCATGGAGGACTTATGTCTGCACGAAAAGCCTCGCGGCGGGATTTTCTGAAGGTCACCAGCGCCGGAGTCGCCGGCACTGCTTTGGGCGTCACGGAGTCCAGCTATGCAAGAATCATGGGCGCAAATGATCGTGTCCGCGTGGCAATTTGCGGAGTGCGGGGTCGCGGCAACGATCACATCCACGGCTTTTCGCGTGTCCCGGGGACAGAGATTGCCGCTCTCTGCGATGTGGACGAAAGCGTATTGAACCATCGCCTCGGGGACATCGAGAAGTTGGGATTGCCAAAGCCAAAATCCTACGTCGATGTTCGCAAGCTGCTTGAGGACAAAGATATTGACGCCATCTCAATCGCCACACCCAATCATTGGCACTCGCTAATGGCCATCTGGGCGTGCCAGGCCGGGAAAGATGTGTATGTTGAAAAGCCGTGCTCGCATAACTGGTTTGAAGGGCGCCAACTCGTTCGTGCCGTAAAGAAGTACAACCGAATTTGCCAGCACGGCAGCCAATCGCGATCGAACCCCGGCATGCTCGAAGCCATTCACCATCTGAATGACGGCACGATCGGCGACGTCTATATGGCCCGCGCGCTCTGCTACAAGTGGCGGCCATCGATTGGGCACGCTTCCGAGGAACCGGTTCCGGCGGGCGTTGATTATGATCTGTGGACCGGACCGGCACCGATGAAGCCGTTTACTCGCAACCGCTTTCACTACAATTGGCATTGGATCTGGGACACCGGGAACGGTGAAGTCGGCAACCAGGCCATCCACGAAATCGATATCGCTCGGTGGGGCTTGGGGGTGGGCTTCCCGGTATCGGTGTCCGCTATGGGTGGACACTTCATGTTCAAGGACGATCAGGAGACGCCTAACATCTTGAATGCCACTTTCTGTTTCGATAGTGCGGAGGGCAAGCGCAGGATGATGGAAGTCGAAGTCCGCCACTGGATCACCAATCACGAGGCGGAGATTGGCACGGGTGCCTACGGGGCCAGCGCTGTGCCCCCCGCGGGACTGAGCGCAGATACAAGCAAAAAGCCTTCGAGCAAACAGTCCCTTGGCCCAAGAGATGCAAAGACCAATACCGTCGGCAACATTTTCTATGGATCAAACGGCTATCTCGCACTCGACGGATACGACGCTTACAAGACG
>QHZC01000070.1:3906-7482 GCA_003224515.1 Acidobacteriota bacterium | reverse complement strand
CGAAATAACCGGCAGCCTGGTCGTTATTGAGGGCATGGATGGGTCGGGACGGTCGACGCAGATTGCCCTACTGCAGGAGTGGCTGGAATCGGAGGGGTTCGCGGTGCAGACCAGCGGGCTGCGCCGTTCGAATCTGGTGGGACGAGACATCGATGAGCTTCTGGCCAAGAACGCCGCGACGCGGCTGACGCTGGCACTGATGTACGCGACGGACTTTTTCGATCAAGTGGAACACCGCATTCTGCCGGCTCTGCGTTCCGGAACCATCGTGCTCGCTGATCGATTTATTTTCACGCTTATTGCGCGCGGCGTGGTGCGCGGAATCAATCGCGATTACATGAGCGGGCTCTACGCGATGGCGCTGCGACCGCACCTGACGTTTTGGCTGAACGTGCGGCCGGAGACGGCCTTCGGGCGCGAATTCAAGAAAGCGCAGGCGATCAGTTATTGGGAAGCCGGGCGGGACATGTCGCTTTCGCACGATCTCTACTGGTCTTTCATCCGCTATCAGACGATGATCAAGCGCGAATTCGAAGTCATGGCCAAGAAACATAATTTCCTCGAGCTGGACGGCGAGGCCAGCGTTCCCGCCGTGAACAAGCAGTTGCGCCAGCGCATCGGCGAGCAATTGGGAATTCGCGCGACGAAGTACGCTCCTTCCTCCGCGCTAGCTCACCTCTGGCGATAGACCGCGAAATGTCCGAGCCGCTTCATATCGCCGCCATCGATGCCGGTTCCAACGCGGTGCGCTTGTCCGTGGCCCGCGCCTATTCCGCGCTGGATATCGAACCTGTCCACATAGAACGCTACCCCGTGCGTCTGGGAGAAAGCGTTTTCGTGCGGCACCGCTTTAGCGAAGAGATCTCCAAAAAAGCCGCGAAGGCCTTCCGGCATTTCCGCGAAGTGATGGATGAATTCGGCGTCACGCGGTATCGAGCCGTAGCGACAAGCGCCACGCGTGAAGCAAGAAACCGCAACGCGTTTGTGCGCCGCATCAAAAAGAGATCGGGAATCGCGCTGGAAGTGATCAATGCGACGGAGGAATCACGTCTGGGCAGGGAAGCGGTATTGGCGGCGCTGGGACCGGAGGCGCCACCCCGGTGCATCGCGGATCTCGGGGGCGGCAGCCTGGAGATCAGCATTCTGAGGGACCACACCGTGGAGCAGGGCGCGCAGTTGCCGGTCGGTACGGTGCGGTTGATGACTACTTTGAATCTTCCCGGAGTGATTCGTCCGGCAGAAGCGGAGCAGGTGCGGCGGTACGTAGGCGCGCTGCTGGAGTCGAAATTAGTGCCCCGGCCGAACCTTGGGGAAACCATTGCGGTGGCGCTGGGCGGGAATGCTGAAACGCTGGCGAATGTCGCGCCGGGGCCGCGCCAGCACGGGCTTCAGACTATAGAGTTGTCGCTCTTGCGGGCCCGTTTGCCGGACATTCTCAGGCGAGATGTGCGCGAGCGCATGAAAGCGTATGCGGTACGGCGGGACCGCGCCGATGTGATGGGGGTTGCGGCCATCACGTTTCTCACGCTGGGACGTTACCTGAATCTACGCACATTCGCGCTCCCAGGCGTCGGCGTGCGCGAAGGGCTGCTACAAGAGATTGCGCGGGAGGCGTTCTCCCGCAAGGAGCCGCACCGGTACGACGTCGCGTCGCGCCAGTTGCTCGTGGGCACGCGCAGTTTTGCGCGGCGGATTGGATACGAGCAACAGCACGCGGAGCACGTGCGGGAGCTGAGCATTCTGTTGTTCGATCAGTTGCAGGCGGTGCATCATTTGCCGGCGCATTCGCGGGTGCTGTTGGAGGCCGGGGCACTGCTGCACGATACCGGGCATATGATCAGCCACCGCGGGCATCACAAACATGGGGAGTATCTGGCACTGAACGGCGATATCCCGGGGCTGGAAGGCCGCGACCGCGCTATCGCGGCGGCACTGGTGCGCTATCACAATCGAAAGTCGGAGCCTGCTGGGCATCACACCGCCTATTCTTCGTTGAACAACGCGGACAAGCGCGTCACACGGAGGCTTGCGGCGATTTTGCGAATCGCCGAGGCTCTGGATCATTCCCACCGGCAGCGCGTGATGAAGATCCGCGCTTCCTTTCAGCGCAGCGCCGTGGGATTAGAAGTGCACGCGCGCGGCGATGCCACGGAAGACCTGCGGGACGCCAGTCGCAGCGCGGAGTTGTTTGAAAAAGAATTCCACGTGAGGCTCTATTTCCGGCGGTCGCCGGCGAGTTGACAGTTCACGGTTGAAAGTTGACAGTCAGAAAAAGATTTGGGGGATTTCTGAAGGGTGCCGCAGCGCTTATTTTGCGGCGTTTACCTTGACAGTTCAGTTGAGGGGGAATCATGCAGCTCTACATTGTTCGCCACGGGATCGCGATTGACCGCGAAGACCCAAAGTGCCCTCCCGATCCGGAACGGTACCTGACCGAGGAAGGCGTCGAGAAGACCAAGCAGGTGGCGAAAGGTGTGGGCGCGCTGGGGGTGACGGCGGATCTGTTCCTGACCAGTCCGTACGTGCGCGCGACGCAAACCGCAGAAATCTTTGCAGGTGCGCTCGCGTGTACCAAGCAGAAGATTCGGCGGACTGATTTGCTGCTGCCCGGAGCGGAGCCTTCGCAGCTTTTTCGGGAGCTTGCGAAGGACAAGCAAGCGTCCACGGTCTTTCTGTTTGGGCATGCACCGCAGCTCGACGACGTCATCGCCACGGCGCTCGGCTCGAAAAAACACCTGACGGCGTTGAAAAAGGCGGGAGTGGCTTTCCTGGAGCTGAAACGGCTCTCCCCGCCGATTGGCGTGCTGGTGTGGCTGGCGACTCCTAAGTTGCTGCGGCAGGCCGGGAAATAGTCCGATTATTCAGAATGCGTCGCCGATGGCTCGATCGCGAATTCGCCCAATCGGAAGCGAGCACCGAGATTTCCGGGACTTGCCGGGTCGCCAGGGCCACGACTTTTTCCGGCTTCACGGCGGTCTTCACGATCAATGGCATGCGCAGATACTCTTCCAAAAGATGCTTGCCTGCGGCAAGCCGCGCGGCGGTTTCGAGATCATCCACCAGGCTGGGAACTCGAAGGACGATGGCGTCCGTGGATTTTTCCGCGCGGAGCCCGGCGCCGCTTGCCACGCCGCACTTGCGAAGTGCGCGCGCCAGTCGCAAAACGCCAGCGAGGGCGCGGACGCTGTTCTGCTGCTCCGCCGACAGCTTGGAATAGGGACCGTCCTTCGCTCTGGGTTCGGCGCCGCGATGGTAGCGCACCGCAAGCCCGAGCAGCTCCCAATCTTCGTTACTCCATCCCGGAGGAATGGTGAGACCAAGAAGGAACTTGCGCGCGGCTTTTTGAGGCGACTTGCCAGCCTCCGCGTCGCCAACCCCATGCAAACGAGCCGCGGCCAGTAAAACCCGGCGAAGAGAGGCGTCGCTGAATGCGGGCGCGGAGTCCACGCGTTTCAATGCGTCGAAAAGGGCGACGGCGATGCGGGAGGTTTGTGAAGTGCGGCGCACGTGCGGGTCAACGGCGCGGGCCGTGGCGCGCAAGCGGGCCAGAGCGGCGGCTTCGACGCGGCCATTCGT
>QHZC01000070.1:0-3786 GCA_003224515.1 Acidobacteriota bacterium | reverse complement strand
AGTCTTCGGTTTCGTGGAAGGCTGACCCTTTGACGACTTCGGCCAGGACGTCGAGATCGTGAATTTCGCCGAGTAGGTTCTGGAGGCGCTTGAGATTGTCGCTCCAGACGGTATAGTGCTCAGGGAGCAGGCTTTCGACGGTGTAGCGGAAGCTCTTCAGCCCGATGCGCAGCGCGTGCCAGGGTTTAGATTTTTCGGTGCGCAGGGCCTTGGCGTGAAGCTCCCTGGTGCTTTCGAATCGTTCGAGCGCGAGGCATTCGGCGGCGAGACTCCCAATGGGCACGAGGCGGGAGCGCTGACGCAGAGTGCGCTCGAGGCGCCTCCAGGACTTTTGATCGAATTTGGCGGCGACGCGGAGGGCGTTCTCTCGCAGCTTCGGTTCGTTGGATTCGAACGTCGCTTGCAGATGCATACGGACGGGGTCGGTTTGGGGGGCGAGCTTCTTTACCCAATCGTCCATTACTTGAGCATCGCGAAGCGCGCCGAGCCCGCGGAAGAATTTGCGTGCGACCTTACGCATGGCTGGCCAGGCGGGATCGGGGTCCACCTCTTCCATCACTGCCGCGACGGATCGGCAGCGGCGGATGGCTACACGAAGATCGTGGACGGCGTCCCCGTCGGGAGCCGCGGTGCTCCGGGTGGGAACTGGATGGTAGCGGTGTGACGGTTGCCATGTACAGACTCGCAGATCCGTTCGGATGTCTTCGTTGCTCGCAGATCCCTGCCGAACGGGTCCTATAGCCTAGCGCCTGGGCGGAGCTTAGTCCAGCTGAGGGGCTGTGGAAAAAATCCGGGGGCATGCGAGCCAGCAGGATCCTCGGGAGCAAGGAGCTTTGTCGCTGAGAAATGGAGTTCAGCCCAGACGCCTGCTAATGGTTTCCTACTATTGCTGAGCTTTTTCCTCACAGTTAGAGTTTCGGTCAACCGGGGCTGAATATCGATCTCGTGTCGCTCGAACCGTTCGTTCCTTGTGCCCAGAAGTCCACGTTTTGTTCGGCGTGAGTTTTTTGTGGAGAGACAACCGCATGAGACGATCCTGCGTGCTTCTAGTTCTTCTCGGGTCTGCGCTGCCCGGATTGGGCCAGAGCAACTACGCCGTTCTCACAGGTACCGTCACCGATTCGCAGCATCTGCCCGTTGCGGGGGCTGCCGTCGAGCTGGCGGCCGCGAGCACAGGAGCTATCCGCCGGGTCGTCACGAACCTTCAAGGAAGTCGTGGCGTCTGGCTTAGCTACGTCAAAGCAGTCCTTGCGGCTGGAGGTGGGTCAGAAACTGGCCGTGGACATCACGCTCAGGGTTGGATCCGTCACGCAGGGAGTAAAAGTCACGGCGGGCAGCGAAGTTTTGCAAACGACCGACGCGAGCGTCGGAGAAGTCGTCGAGCCCACGTCCATTCGGGAACTGCCGCTCAATGGCCGGATGTTGATTGACCTCGTGCTCACCGTGCCTGGCGCGCATGTGGGGTTTGGAGTGCAGACGGGATCCGCAAATCCTCTTTACTGGCGTCCGGGGCAGCGCTCCGCGGTGGTGATCGGCGGCAGCCGCCCGAACGCGAACTTTTTCCTGCTCGACGGCGCCACGAACACCGATCCCACCTTCAACACGCAGAACTTGAGCTCTTCTCCGGACGCAGTCAAAGAATTTCAAGTGGAAACGAGCAGCTACACCGCCGACATGGGAGGCGCCGGCGGCGGCCAGATCAATATCGTCACGCCCTCCGGCTCCAGCCAATACCACGGGACGATTTACGAATTTCACCGCAACGGTGCAATGGATGCGAGCACCTTCGCGTCCATGGGCAACAAGCACCTGGTGCAAAACAATTTCGGCGCTTCCTTTGGCGGCCCGCTCTTTGGAAGGAGAACATTTTTCTTTGTCAATTACGAGGGCTTGCGCCTGGCGCAGGCAGAGGCCCAGATTTTGACCGTCCCTACGCAGGACGAAATCATGGGAGATTTCAGCAGGAGCAGTGTCAAGATCTACGACCCGACGGCAGCGGTCAAAAATCCGAATTACAACCCGAGTCTGCCGACCGGGCCCTCTAATTTCCCGTATACTCGCTCTCAGTTTCCCAATAATCAAATTCCGTCGGGCATTCCAACAATTACCTCGATGTCCGCAACGAAAACCATACTCAGGACCAGGGCACCTTTCGCGTGGATCATAATTTCTCGAACGGCGACACTCTGCTGGCTCGCTACTCTGGCAGTGGTGAAAATGGATTCTCCCCGAGCAGCGGCATGACCTCCACAACGGAAAACTTGCCTGGCTTTGGCGTAAACTTCAACAATCTGTCTCAGCAGGCCGTCGGGTCGTGGAACCACGTTTTTGCGAGCAACAGAGTGAACACCGTCTCCCTTGCGCTCTCGCGCCTTTCGATGGACCGCACCTCGCAGAATGACGGAGTCAACGATATCGTTAGCGTGCTCGGCATTCAGGGAATCGGGTTCGGAGGCAAGAACGCCTGGGGTTCCCCGTGGTTCGCCGTTCAGGGGTACACGGGAATCGGTGACACTTTTGCAGCGACCCCGATGCATGCCTGGGATACGACGGTCGAAGTCCGGGATACCTATGCATGGCAGCGCGGACGCCACGGCTTGAAATTCGGCGGCGAGCTCCACCGGTATATCTGGCCGATGTGGGGTTTCTTCCCGGACTGGCCAGTATGCTGCTTAGCCTGCCCGCCGTGAAACAACGTCAGGCGGGCATACCGCAAATGGATTTGCGGGCGTGGGGAACGGCGGCGTTCGCCGAAGATAGTTGGCAGGTGACGCCCACGACTACCCTCAACCTCGGTCTTCGCTATGAGTACACCAGCCCTCTCTATGACCAGCAGAACACCAATACGAACTTGATTTTTAGCAATGGCTTCCCAACCGTTTTTATCGGCGGCCAGTTGGGTTATCCGAGAGGGTTGATGTACGCGAACAAAGACAACTTGGCGCCGCGCCTGGGAATCGCCAAAAACCTTCCGGGCGTGGGCCTGGTCTTCCACGCGGCCTATGGAATCTTTTTCACCCCGGTAGATTTGAACACCTGGTGCAACCAGCGGCACAACGTCCCGTATGTTTTTCCCGAAACGCAGCAAGCCGACAACTTCACGCCGCCAGCGGCGCTTTTCAACACCGGCATGAATTTCGGCACACCCGTTCTTGGCACGGGCACTCTAACGCCCACTACGGTGAGCTTTACGGCATTCGATTCCTACGCTCCCGCGCAGTACGTCCAGCAATGGAACGGCTCCGCACAAAAGAGCCTCGGGCAAAGCACCTCTCTTGAAGTCGGCTACATCGGGTCGCGCGGTTTCCATCTGCAAAGAGCGCATTTGATCAACAACACTCCTCCCGGGCCGGGGGCTCTTGGCCCGCGGCGACCCTTCAAGACGCTTACGTTTGCACCAGGCACGGTGTTGACGCCGAGCAGCACCACCGCCGTCGTGCAAAGTGAAACTTTCCCGGTCAGCACCATCAATTTATTGGAAAACACCGCTCAGAGTTGGTATGACGCGGGCTACGTGAATGTTCGCCGCCGCTATTCTCATGGGCTCAGCTTTCTGGTCAACTACACCCTGGCCAAGAATCTGACCAATGCGCCGGACTTCCGTTCTCCGATGGACGAATCGTCCATCCCACAAAACAATAGGGAACTGAACCTTGAAAAAGGCCCGGGCTGCGACGTCCGCCACCGCCTCGCCCTGAGTAGCGTTTACGATATTCCTGCTTTCCGGCGTCAGCAATGGGTTCGGCTGGTTACCCAAGACTGGCATTTGTCGACAATCTACCAGAT
>QHZC01000501.1 GCA_003224515.1 Acidobacteriota bacterium | reverse complement strand
GGATGCGTCCTCTGGATGATGCGCATCTTCCGCAGAAGCGCCGCATCTCTTACTCGCAGCAGAGCCCCTCCCAGTGAAGTCATCGTCTTGATCGAACCGAAGCTGAACATCGCCACATCCGTCTCCGGATGTCCCGTGTAATCCTGCCCGGTAAACGCCTGCGCACAGTCCTCGATCACCAGCATTCCGTGCTTTTTCGCCAGCTCGATCACCGGTCCCATCGGCACACGCGTCCCAAAGAGGTGCGCAATCACGATCGCCCGCGTCCGTTCCGTGATCGCGTCTTCGATCGTCGTTATTTCAGGAGCCAGTGTCCCGCTTTCGATGTCCAGCGGAATCGGAACAAGTCCATGACGCTTCGCGATATTCACCATCTCTTTGATCGTTAGCGCCGACATCAGAATCTCACTGCCCGCCGGCAGACCAATCGCCCCGAGACACAGATCGAATCCCGTCCGAACCGTAAACACCGAAAGCACCGGGAAAGGAGACGCAAACATTCCTTCGAGTTCCGCTTCCTTAGCGCGAATACTTCCAGGAAAAGCGCAATAGAGCGCCGCGTGCGCGAGATCCGACCATCGGATGTCCAGCTGCTTCCTGGGATACACTCGGAATCGAAGTGACTCTGTCATTCGTGAGGTCCGCACATAGGCTCAGGATGCCGTTTCTTTGCTGGGAGAAACAATTGGCCGTGCACTCCCCCATTTCCTCATCGCCTACTGGAGAGTCGTCGCCTGAGGGGGCGGATTCTACACCACCCTCCACTCCTAGACTAGAACCCGTCTCATGAGCGGATTTCAGGAATCGTAGCTTTCGCCTCTTTTGCGTCCATAAACCATTCTCATTTTTCCGGCTCGTTCCTGCTCAGCCTCCCGGGGCATTCTTCTTGAAGCCTAATTGCTCCTGAGCCGTTAGCCAGGCCTCAAGATGCTCTCGTCCCTTCTCGTGAAAAGTCTGCAGCATGATTCCCGCCATTCCTTCCGCGTTGATCCATGCCACCTGCCCCTTCCCGCTAACGCTTGCTCCCATCCGCAAATCAAATGCGAAATCGATGACCGAGGAATGCCTCAATGCTTTCGCGGTGCGCACCGCCATCCCACCCTCACTCAGGTTCGTTACCCGTGCATGTTGCTCCACTTCTCCATCCTTCAAAACGACCATGACATTCACGGCATGCCGGAAGTAGCGCCGCCGCTCGCGCTCCAGCAGCTCTTTTGCAATCGTTATGTGTGACGCGACGCTATCCTCGTGCAAAGGTTTTCGCAAAAGAAAGTTCGCTCCCGCACTTAACGTGCTCGTGTATTCTTTCGCGGCTGTCACGCAGGCAAAAATCACCGCCTTACTGTTTGACGTTCCTTTGCGGATGGCTTCCATCAGCCCCAACGCCCCCGGAACCTCCAGGTCCACAAAGATGCCGTCGATCTTCCGCCGCTTCAGGCAATCGCGCGCGGCTTGTGCAGTGGGAACCAACAGAAATTTCGCCCCATATTTCTTCACGCCTGCGGATACCGCGTTCATCATCGCATAGTCGCTGGACACGAGCACAAACTCGAGCTCCAGTGGTATGGACATGGTGGTTGGGATTCTCCGTTGCTCTACGAAGGTCTGCCTACGCGGTCTTACAACTGCCGACAATAATGCGAAAGCTGCGCTTCTGTCGAGGGATTTCAGTGCCGCTTCCGAATCAATCCAACAACGCTCCACGATTCTTGGACAATTATCGCTTCCCCGGCTCGACCGTTCTTCGGTTTCAATTTTCCAGTTTCCAATTTCGGGTTTCCTCGACTGTACCCGCCAGGCATTCTCGCCACGTCGCATCACCAGATTCCGGTCATGTCCAGTGGACATTCACACAAGTTGTGCAACCGGTCTGTTCTCAGCCTGTTCGAGAAGAAGAAAATGAGACGACGGTTTGTTTTTCCCGTTGCTTTAGTACTGCTCGTGGCATTCCCTGTTCCCGCGCAACGTGTTGAGGAAGGGGGCAGAATCTGCCGCGCGCCAACCAAGGCCGCCTTCCGCCACCCCTCCAAGGAAAGACAATCCGCGCGACGATCCTTTCGAACACGGTCGCTTCGAGCGCTTTGGCCCGTCCTGCCGCTACCGCATTGAGCGCCTCGATCGCGATGATTATCGCTTCTGGCTACCGGGTGGTTTCTTTTTTGAAGTTGCGGCCTGAGACTAGCCGCTTTGCGCCGATGGGTGCTGAGACTGCGATGACGATTTCGTCATCTATGAGGATAGCGACCACGTCGGCGGGTATTTGCTCTACGACGTTCACACCGGCGTTTACGTTCACGTCAGCTACATGGGAACCTAGCCGCTTCCGCATGGGCTTTTGACATTCCTCGAAATCTTGCGTTGCTTTTCGCGCGCGGCGTGCTCATCTGCGCGGTGCAAGCGTGAGAAGCGCGTACTCTGCAGACTCTGTTTGCGCCCTGCCGCAATCGCGTTGCGCTCACTCCACAATTCCCCCCTCGAATTTTCCGTGCATTCCGCTTCAAATGCCGCGCACGCTAGACTCCCGCCCACCACGACTAGAAAAACTCCTCGAGCCCAATTTCGCTGCGTCCATCTACCCCGCACACCCGATGACGTCAGGCCCCTCCCGGACGCGCCGACCCTGCCCGAGATGCACATCTATTCCGCGGGGCGGCCGTGGATTCGGAACGCGCAAGATCAGTCTGCCCACAGGCACCCTGGACCGACGGGTTTCGCAATTGGCAAGGTCTTCTGAAGCGCCCCCCGGGCCCCTATGCATTGCCGGAGCGGGAGCGGGCGTTTCGCCCTTGATTCGATCTGGCACCTTACCGCCCGGTTTACCTGCCAGGTTACCCGCTCATTCGTCGGCCAACATAGTACTGAGGGATTCGCTCACCTCATTTTAGGGTCTTCACCCGATTGGCACGGAAATGTCCCAATGCTAAGTAGAAATGGAGCGGAAGACCAGATCAGGTCAATCGTCGTCGGCGGGCCCGCACCGCCGAGTACCGCTTAGTTGCGCCACTTGCCGTGGCCCATCCCAGACGGCACGTATGCGAATATTGAGTCTATTGAACGGACGTATGGACAAGCGTCTCCCAATCGCGATGGTCGTGCAGCTCGCCCAGGCGCAGGATCAGCCCATCAGCGGACCAGAAATGACGTACACGGATAACGTCAGCGTAAACGGTGCTCGTGTAGTTTCGAGCCGCGTCAGGTACGACTGTAGGCCCGAAAAGTGGACCATGTGACGGGGCGTCCACTGAAATTCAATCCGATGCAATAGCGGTTGTCCACAAGTTTCTGGCAATAGACGACTTTTCCGCGGATGGTCATTTCATCCTTCAACGAAGTGAGCTTTACCATTTCGCCGGTTTGCCAAGCGCGGCTCGCCGGCCCCTTGCAACTCACAGGGAGAAAATAAGCCATGGCAAACGTATTCCCTCCGGTCCGGACCCAAAGCCGTACCCCCGAGAAGATGTTGGTCGAGCTCTACAGTTTTGAGAATGCCACCCATGAAATTACGTCCACGATCAACGTTAGCCTCCACGGCGCCCGCGTTTTGACGAAAGTTCCCTGGGCGCCCGATCAGCATGTTTCCCTTCGATCGGTCCCCGGTAAACTTTATTCCCGCGCACATATCGTTTATTGCAAACCACGCCCTTCGGCACGCTGAGGACAAAGCTAAGAATAGAGGGCAGGGCATGCGGCGATGGACATTGGACCGCATGCCCTGCCCTCTATTCTTAGCTTTGTCCTCAGCGTGCCGAAGGGCCCTTCTTACTCGGTCTAATGCATGACCGGCAATACCACATACGAAGGCATCGCCGCTGAGCAATAAATCCGCTGCGTCGCTGCAGTGAAGTCGGACGCAACCGCCCTGTAGATGCTCGGCACAAATTTTTGCGGATTCCGGTCGATCAGGGGGAACCACGTGGACTGAATCTGGACCATGATGCGATGCCCTTTTAGAAAAACGTGGTCGTGGTCGCGCAAGGGAATGTTCCATTCGGTCGGGGCATCCGGCATAAGCGCCTGGGGCCTCTCAAAACTTTGCAGATACCGGCCGCGCCGCACTTCCATGGCGATCGGTAATTCGTATCCATTTAGCGATTGTGCGTACTGGCCGGGCTTGGGGCCGGCTTCGGGGTCCCAGCTATTTTTCTGTACATTTTCGGGATACACGTCGATAAGCTTCACCACAAAATCACTGTCAGTTCCGGACGTGGAGGCGAAAAGCGCCGCTGCCAGCGGTCCAGTAACAGTGATGTCATGATCCAGTGGTGCGCTCGCGAAGGACAACACATCGGGCCGGTGATCCACAAAACGCTGATCGGCCACTTCCCACGCCCGCCAATCCCCCGCTGGATACGTCGGCGAAATCGGCCGCTGTCGATACGGCACCGGATTGGCGGGATCAGAAACATACTCACGATACGCCTTCGCCCCTTCCCCCGCGGCCGGCGCCGTAAACGACAGTGTTCCATCTACATGCAAATATAGATTCGTCGCCAGCGCCTCTTTCGGTGGCCAAACCGCATACGTTCGCCAATTGTTCGAGCCACTCTGGAACGTGCTGGCTTGCCAATTCGGCTTCTCGCCTTTGCCGTGCAAGTAATGACGGAAAAACGGCGCCTCGATATTTTCGCGAAACTCCCGAGCCGTTTCATGTCCAGCAAATGAAATCAAGCCGATCCCCTCTCCCTTCGCCCCTTGCCATTGGCCGTGAAACCACGGACCGGCAACGATGAAATTGGTGTGCTCCGGGTCCTGCTCTCCCGCATGGCGGAATATCTGCCACGGTCCCCACGGATCTTCCTGATCCCAGAATCCCGCGACGTTCAGGTTGGGAACCGTTGATGCATGAAGCTGCCGCACCCAGGCTTCTTTCTTCCAGAAGTCGTCGTAGTCCGGGTGATCGATCGTGGAGTTCCAATAAGGGATTTTGCCGTGAAGATATTTTTCGTTGATATTCGAGAGCGGGCCTAAATCCAGATACCATTGGTATGCGTCGTAGGTCTCAAACGCGAAATAAGTGTTGGAGTTCTTGTCGGCCTGTTCCATCACCGCATATTCGAAGTCGTAGCTCTCGCGCAGCGCGCCGTAGCGGTGATCGTCATCATTCATCCACTGGTCGACAGGTGAGGCTTGCTCGCTGATGGCCGCGAGCGCCGGGTGCGGCTGCAACAGCGTCAGCGCCGTGGTCAGGCCGTCGTAGGATACCCCGTACATCCCAACCTTGCCGCTGTTTTCGGGTACATTTTTCACCAGCCACTCGATGCTGTCGTAGGCGTCTGTCGTCTCATTGGTGGACTTCGGATTGTTCAGATCCACCTGCGACGTCAGGTCGAACACGCCTTCGGACTTGAACCGGCCACGCAAATTTTGGATGACGAAAATGTAGCCATCCTGAGCGAGCTCTTTGAGCGACGCCGGCATCTGCTCTGGCGGCTTTTCGGGAACTCCATAAGGCGTGCGCCGAAAAAGAATCGGGAGCGGTCCGTGCTGATCGAGCGGCGTCAAGATCACGGTTTGGAGTTTCACTCCATCGCGCATCGGGATCATCACTTCTGCAAGCTTGAAAATCGGTTTGCCCGCGGATGCTTGCATCTGAGCGGGAATCGCCAGCGATCCTGCGAAAACGGCAACCACTACCCATGAGCGCACGGAATCTCCTCCAGACTATTCTTCCTCTGTCAATTTTCGGGAGTAACGCCGCGCGAGTATAGCAGGAGATTCTGCTCCGTGACTTGTTTCGCGCCAAGCTAGTCACTCCCGGTGGTGTCGTTGTTTTCTTCGACTCCCTCCTTTTCTCCTAACAGACCTCATGCGCCTCGGCGCACCACCTGGGATGAAAATGAGCAGCGTCGAGGAGACAGGTCAGTCTGTGATACAAGCATCGTTGGAAGGCGATTGCTTGGAGGTTGACTTC